>JAKEHX010000614.1 GCA_022614795.1 Planctomycetaceae bacterium
GACACACCCTGACTGTAGGCGGGGCACCCGCATTGCGGGTCGCTCCGCGTGAGGGACTCATCACGCGGAGCGTGATGACTACGATGGACGCGGGTTGAACGCACAGGGCATGCCAGGACAGCAGGAGTTGTGCGCAAGTCGTTGCCGCGCATAGAGTTGCGGCAGAAGATGCGAAACTGGCGCGCACGCTAACTATAGCGGACCGTCGTCAGACTGGTGGCGCGCAATCCCGCATCGGGAGCCTGCGATTGCCAGGCGCAAAGTGCGCTGCGATGCAACCGAGATTTGGGGTGCGGCGACAAGCCGCTGCGGTGCAAATGGCTAAAGACTAACATGGCAGGCTACAAGCCTGCCACACTTAAGTAGTCCTTCACTCCGTGAGGGACAGGGGCGCAGCTTGATCGTCGATTTCTCGCATCCGTACTTCATGGCAGGCTAGAAGCCTGCCCCACTGATCGATGGCCATCCTTGACCAAATCCCCGTAACCGGCAAAGAGCGGCCAGAGCTGACCCAGTTCGACGCCTGGGCCGAAGCGTTTCTGGCCGACCACAAGATTCCCGGCGCGGCCCTGGCGATCGCCCAGGGCGGCCAGCTCGTCTATTCCCGCGGCTTTGGACTGGCTGATCGGGACGATAAAACGCCGGTCGAGCCGAATGCCTTGTTTCGCATAGCCAGTGTCTCGAAGCCGATCACCGGCGTGGCCGTCATGAAGCTCGTCCAGGACGAGAAGCTCAAGCTGGAAGACAAGGTGCTCGACTACATCCCCAATGAGCCGCACTTCGAGGACGGCGGCAAATTCGACGAGCGCTGGAAGCAGATCACGCTCGTCGAGTGCCTCTCGCACACGGGCGGCTGGGACCGCGACAAATCGTACGACCCGATGTTTCAGGCGGTCCGCATGGCCAAGAGCATGCGGATCGACCTGCCGATCCTGCCCGAACACATCATCCGCTACCAGCTTGGCCAGCCGCTCGATTTCGACCCGCTCACGCGCTACGCCTATTCCAACTTCGGCTATTCGATTCTGGGCCGGGTGATTGAGAAGGTGAGCGGACAGCCGTACGAGAAGTATGTGCAGGAGGCGATTTTCAAACCGCTGGGGATCGAGCGTCCGCGGATCGGCGGCTCGCTGGCCGATCAGCGGGCTGAGGGCGAGGTCCATTACTACGACGTGCACGACGCCAGGGGGCTGGCGGTTGTCGGCCCCGGCGCCGGCCAGGAGCAAGTGCCCATCAGCTACGGCTCATGGCGGCAGGAGACACTCGACTCCCATGGCGGTTGGATCGCGTCGGCAGTCGACTTGGTGAATTTCGCAGCCGCCTTTGACCTGACCGACGGCGGCCGCAAGACACGCGGCGGACTCTTGAAGGCAGCCACGGCCCGGCTGATGTTCTCGCCGCAGACGAGCATTCCCAAGCGCGAGGACGGCAGCGGCGGCGGATATTATGGCCTGGGCTGGATGCTGAAAAACGAGAATGACCTGCTCGTGGCCCGCCATGGCGGCGCTCTGGCTTGCACGGCCGCGTCGCTGATGCACTTTCCCGACGGCACCAACCTGGCGATGCTCACCAACCTGGGCCAATCGCCTGACGGCAAATTCCTTGGTCGGTCGCTGGAAGCACCTCTGACGAAGCTCGTCCGCGAGGTGAAGAGCTGGCCGCCGCCCCTTTGAATCACCGCGGAGGATCCGATGCACCGCCGCACATTTTTGGCAACGACCATGAGCACCGCCGCAATCGCAGCCGCGCGTTTCCCATTGCCCGAGGGCGCTTGCGGCGACGAGATTGACGCCGGCGGCCTGACGAAGCAAACCATTCCCACGCCCGCCCTGGTCGTCGATCTGGACGCGTTCGAAGCGAACCTGAAGAAAATGGCCGAGCACTGCGCCTCGGCCAAGCGCGGCTTCCGTCCCCACGCCAAGACGCACAAGTGCCCCGAGATCGCCAAACGGCAGATCGCGGCTGGGGCGCTGGGCATTTGCGTTGCCACGGTTCCGGAACTGGAGGCGCTGGCGGCGGCAGGCGTCACGGGGCTTTTGTTGACGTCGCCGATTGTCGATCCGGGCAAGATCGGCCGCGTTATCGCGCTGGCGAAGTCGGGCCACAAACTCATGGTGGCGGTTGGCCATGCTCGCGAGGCCGAGTTGCTCGCTGCGGCCGCGGAATCGGCCCAGGCCGACGTCGATGTGCTGGTCGATCTTGATGTGGGGGACAAACGGACCGGCAGCTTGCCCGGCCAGCCCGCGGTCGCCTTGGCCGAGCAGATCGCCCACAGCAAACGTCTGCATATCCGCGGCGTGCAGGCCTATGCCGGCCACGCGTCGCACACCGTCGGCTTCGACGACCGGCAGCGCGTTTCCCGCGAGGCGATGGCTAAAGCCGTCGAAACTCGCGGCCTCCTCGCGAAGGCCGGGTTCGACGCGGCCATCCTCTCCGGCGGCAGCACGGGGACCTATAACATCGACTCGACGATCGACGGCGTGAGCGAGTTGCAAGTCGGCTCGTATATCTTCATGGATATGGACTACCGGCGGATCGGCGGCCAGGGAGGGCAGGCGATTTATACGGACTTCCAGCCCAGCCTCACGGTGCTGACCACGGTGATCAGCGCCACGCATCCGGAGCGGGTAACCGTCGATGCCGGCACGAAAGCGATCGACACGACCACGCCCCATCGTCCGGATGCCAAGGGGCGGCCCGGACTGCTGTATGCCAAAGCGGGGGACGAGTTCGGCGCGGTGACGCTGGAAGGTGACGCGACGCTGCCCAAACTGGGCGAGCGGATCGAGTTTATCGTGCCGCACTGCGATCCGAGCGTGAATCTTTACGACCGGCTGTACGCCTGCCGCGGCGAGCGGGTCGAGGCCATCTGGCCGGTCGAGGCCAGGCGGGAAAACTCCTTCGTTGGCTGAAGACCGACAATAAATTGTACTCATCCCTTTTTACCGCCAGCGGATGGTCCGGCCGGACTACCTCTGACCGGCCTTGAACGCGGCTGCGAGCTCAGACTCATCCTTCTCGGAAAGCTTCTTGGCCTCCATCTTCCCGTTCCACCAGTGTGCCGACGTGCGGGTCGGTCGATGTCCCTTCGCCAGCGACCACAACTCGTTTCCATCGAGCGTCACGTTCAAACCGTAGTCGGTGAAGGGAGCCAGAGCATAGTGCCAGGTGCTTCGTCCCTTCACCTGCCGGGCTTCAAGCAAAAGGATGACCTCGGGATCGGTTCCCTGGCAGAACAGGAATGCACCACCAAGGGTGTCGGACGGCTGTTTGGCCGTGTACTGATAAATCGGCTGCGTGATTAACCGCAGTTCCCAGCGACTGTCGTTGAAGTCCGTGGTGTGGGCCGCCATCCGACGGCCGATCTCCCGCATCTGACGCAGTCGGGCATTCTCGCTTTCGGCCGCAGCAGGTGCCTCGGGTACTTCCTTCCACTCCACTCCCGGCTCAGCGGGCGACCATGCGTCCGCTTCGCGCCACTTACCCGTCAGCGGAGTGCTGGACAGCGAATGGAACTCATGCGCCATCCATCGCTCACCGCTTCCACCATAGGAATAGGCAAAGACGGTGCCAAGCGCTGCGGGCAAGCCGGTCTCATCAACCCACAGGTAAACGGCTCCAATATCATCGCCGCGGACCGGTTGACTGTGTCGAAAGACCGCCTTGGGCAACAATTTCAGCGGGTTATCGGGCTTGTCCTTTGGCGTCAGGCGGTAATCGGCCGCGTGGTCCTGCGACACTTTGAGCCAAGCCGCCACCCGTTGCGCATCCTGGCCACGAAACTCCTTATCGGTCGTGGTCTCCTGAGCCGCCAGCGGTAGTGCAAGTTGGACAATATACACCACAGTCAAAACCCGCCGCATCGGTTTGCCTCCCTCGATTGAAAAGCCGAAACTACACGCGATTTATTCTAACCTGCGCTCTGAGGCCGACGGCACTGCTCGTTAACTTGGCGACGGAAGTCACTCTCCCCGGCGCTCCTCTGGTCCCGCCGAGGGGAGCCAGATGAGCTGGCGAGGATCGATGTCGTCCCACTTCGGCCAGCCGTCGGTGCCGCTCAGCAGGCCAGTGCCGCACTGAGGGCACTGGTACGACACCAGTTGCCCAACGGTAATGAATCCGCCCTTCCCATCGGGCTTCACCCAAGAGCCGCCGAGGATGACTCGGTCCGGCTCCGGCCGGAGGTCCGCCCCGCAGCAGGGACAGCACCCCGGACGGTCCAAGTACGGAAGCTCGGGCAAACGATCAGCACCGTCAACCATCGCGGCCCGCTCCTTGTTCGCCGAACCATTGATTATCGCACGCCGCCGCGCAAGCATGGAACCGAGCCAGAAGGAAAGCTGCAGCTTACCGCTCGCCATCCGGCGACTCAACACGCACTGCTTGCCAGAGCTATGGCAGGAACATAGCTTGGCACTGCGGTTCGATTCTCGGTTGGTATTCAGGGATTTGTCATGGCTCGCATCCTCGTCACCGGCGGCGCCGGGTTCATTGGTTCGCACCTCGTGGCGGCCCTGGTCGGCCGCGGCGAGGCGGTCCGCGTGCTCGACAACTTCTGCACGGGCAAGCACGAGAACCTGGCGCCGTTGGCCGACAAGATCGAGCTGATCGAGGCTGATTTGAATGATGCGCCGGCGGTGGCCCGCGCGGTTACGGGATGCGAGGTCGTGCTGCACCAGGCGGCGCTGGCGTCGGTGCCGCTCTCGGTCGAACGGCCCCTCGATACGCATGCTGCGTGTGCCAGCGGCACGCTGAACTTGCTCGACCAGGCGCGCCGCGCGGGGGTCCGGCGTGTCGTCTATGGCGCCAGCAGTAGCGCCTACGGCAACCAGCCGACGCCGCGAAAGGTGGAAACCGACCTGCCAGCGGTCCTCTCCCCTTACGCAGCCGCAAAGCTGGCCGGCGAGCTGTATTGCCAGGCTTTCTGGCACAGCTACGGCCTGGAGACGGTGTGTCTGCGATATTTCAACGTATTCGGCCCGCGGCAGGATCCCAGTGGCCCCTATGCCGCCGTGATTCCCATCTTCATCAAGTCGATTCTCACCGGTACCCGGCCCATGATCTATGGCGACGGGCTTCAGACGCGGGATTTTACGCATGTAGAGAACGTCGTGCAGGCGAATCTCAAAGCAGCCGCCGCGCCCGCCGCGGCCGCGGGGCGGGTGTTCAACATCGGAAATGGCGAAGCGGTGAGCCTGCTCGGTTTGCTCCAGATATTGAATGAGCTGATGGGGAGCCGGATCGAGCCGATTTTTGCACCGGCCCGCGCGGGCGACGTGCGCGACAGCCTGGCCGACATCTCGCAGGCCCGCCGCGTGCTGGGATATGAGCCGACGGTCGATTTGCGGACGGGCCTGAAGCCAACGATCGATTATTACCGAGCGGCGAGTTAGTCATTGGTCACTGGTCAGTGGTCATCGGTCGGTTGTCATTAAAAGCTGTTTCAAAGGGACACGCCCCACCGCGACAGCAAACCCCGCGGCTAAACTTTACCTCCATTCCTGCGTCCAAAAACGACGTTCTAAACTCCACAAACCCCTGTCTGACAACGACTTGCGACTTTAGAGGCCTCTCCAGCGACGTTAGCCAGTTTAGCGCTCAACCGCTCGATCATTAGCGTGCTGGTTCCGCTAAACATCTCTCGCTACGCTTTGCCCGACGCCCAGCGTGAGCGTGCGACTGGCGTAGGGAACATTTCCACGGTGGTCCTTCCAAAATCGTCCATTTCTTGCACCTAACCCCCGTCAGGCAAACACCTTAGCGTTGGTTTCCAGGCCAACATGCCGCGTGGAAATGTCGGCCGCCAAAAACGCCGCATTCCTGGGGCGCCTGCGACTCGCAACGTTTCCATTTTTCAGCGAATCGGGGGTTTTTGGAAATGTCCGCTCGCGCCGCTCTCGACTTCCGACCCCCGGCGTCGCCGTCCCTCCGTCCGTCCGGCCTCCCGAGCCACTGGCCCGCAAGCCACCCCAGATTAGATCAACCGTACACTTATCTGTCAAGAGACCTACTACAGATTGTATGTCCACTACCCCCGACCTACCACCTATAGTAGTCGGCCCCCTGAAAGTTGTAGGCACACTCCGTGTGCCGCCCCGCTTAGCCGCCGCGTCCACGCGGCGTATCTGGGCCAACGCACGTGGCACCCGATGCCGTCCGATCGACGCCTGAACTTGACCGACCCATCACCCGACTCCAAGATGCCTTCACGTAACTCTCGCGCCTTATCAACCCGGGAACCGCTCCCTTGCCCGCCCCTCCTGAAATTCTCGCCCTCATCGAGCGCTTCGAACTGCACCGCGACGACTATCTCCGCGGCGACTATAACGAAACCGAGGTCCGCCGCGAATTCCTTGACCCCGTCTTCAAAGCCCTCGGCTGGGACGTCGATAACACGCAGGGTCACGCCGAGGCATACAAAGACGTCGTCCACGAAGACGCCCTCCGTTTCGCCGGCGGGCACAAAGCCCCCGACTACGGCTTTCGCATCGGCGGCACGCGCAAATTCTTCGTCGAAGCGAAAAAACCGGCGGTCAACATCAAGGACGATTTCGACCCCGCCTTCCAGCTCCGCCGCTACGCCTGGTCCGCCAAGCTCCCCCTCTCGATTCTGACCGACTTCGACGAGTGGGCCGTCTACGACACCCGCGTCCGCCCCAGCCAGGACGACAAGCCGAGCACGGGCCGCGTCCTGTACCTCCGCGGCCGTGACCTGGCCGAGCGGTGGGACGAGCTGGCCGCGATCTTCTCCCGCGAAGCGGTCCTCAAGGGCTCGTTCGACAAGTTCGCCGAATCGACCAAGCGCAAGAAAGGCACGGCCGAGGTCGATGCAGCCTTCCTCGCCGAGATCGAAGGCTGGCGCGCGGAGCTGGCCAAGAACCTGGCGCTCCGCAATGCGGACCTATCGCAGCGCGACCTCAATTTCGCCGTCCAGCGGATTATCGACCGGATCATTTTCCTGCGCATCGCCGAAGACCGCGGGATCGAGGAATATGGCCGCCTGTCTGCACTCACCAATGGCGAAGCCGTCTATCGACGCCTGGGCGAACTCTTCCGCCAGGCCGACGACCGCTACAACTCGGGCCTTTTTCACTTCGAGCCTGAAAAGGACCGCCTGGAGCCGCCGGACGACCTGACGCTGGACCTGGCGATTGACGACAAGCTGCTCCGCGAGCTGATCCGCGGCCTGTACTACCCCGAAAGCCCGTACGAATTCTCGGTCCTCTCGGCCGACATCCTGGGCCAGGTCTACGAGCAGTTCCTGGGCAAGGTGATCAAGCTCACCGCCGGCCACCGGGCGATCGTCGAGGACAAGCCCGAAGTCAAAAAGGCCGGCGGCGTCTATTACACCCCCACCTACATCGTCGATTACATCGTCCGCCAGACCGTCGGCAAGCTGCTCGAAGGCAAGACGCCCAAGCAGGCCACCAAGCTGCGGATTCTCGACCCGGCCTGCGGCAGCGGCAGCTTTTTGATCGGGGCCTACCAGTACCTCCTCGACTGGCACCGCGATTGGTACGTCGCCGACGGCCCCCAGAAGCACACGAAGGAGCTTTACGTAGTAGGCACACTCCGTGTGCCGTCCGGTCAAGTTGCAGGCACACTCCGTGTGCCGTCCGGCCCAGCAGCACGCGTCGCCACAGCCAGCGCCGACGGCACACGGAGTGTGCCTACAACTTTGGAATACCGTCTCACCGCCGCCGAGCGCAAACGCATCCTCTTGAACAACATCTACGGCGTCGATATCGACCCGCAGGCGGTCGAAGTCACCAAACTCTCGCTCCTCTTGAAAGTCCTTGAAGGGGCCAGCCGCGATGCCCTGGAGCGTCAGCGGCGGTTTTTGCACGAGCGGGCTTTGCCGGACCTGGGGGGCAACATCAAGTGCGGCAACTCGCTGATCGGCCCCGACTTCTACGACGGCCAGCAGATGAGCCTGTTTGACGAAGAGGAAAAGTACCGCCTCAACGTCTTCGATTGGTCGGGCAAGGACGGCTTTGCCTCGATCATGAAATCCGGCGGCTTTGATGCGGTGATTGGCAACCCGCCGTATATCCGTATGGAGACGTTCAAGCCGCTTAAGGACTATCTTCGAGCGAAGTTTGCGACCCACGATGAACGGTCAGACTTGTACGCGTACTTCATCGAGCAAGAGCATAAATTGCTAAGGCACGGAGGTCGGTTCGGGATGATCGTCTCGAACAAGTTTCTCAGGTCAAACTACGGTCGTCCACTCCGCCAGTTTTTGCGCAAGGAGGGCACCGTCGAGCGAGTTCTGGATTTTGCCGGGCTCCCTGTATTCCCCGATGCGACTGTTCGCACCATCATCCTCATCACAGCGCGACGTAACGGAACTCCCGCCAATTTTCAGTACTCCCCGCCATTAAGCGCCTCCGACTTTGAAGCGGTTGCCGCGGGCCGCGTCTCAGTCGACGAGGCCGTTCAGGGAAGGACAATCGAAGTTGCGGCACCACCCATCGATGGCGCATCGTGGTCGTTCTCGCCTCAAGGCGTTGCCGATCTGCTCCGTAAGCTCGATGCGATGTCGATACATCTCGTTGGCTACTGCGACGGCAAGATTTGCATGGGTGTGAAGTCAGGATTGATCGATGCGTTCGTGATCGATTCCGCGGTCCGCAATCGGTTGATTTCAAGGAACAAGAAATCCGCCGAGATTATCAAGCCTTTCATCAATGGCCGCGACGTGCGTCGATACTTCCTGGACGCGCCCGACTTGTTCCTCATCTACACATTCCATGACGTTCCGATCGAGCGGTATCCGCAAGTCGAAAAGCACCTACTTCCTTTCAAGAAGCGTCTGGAGCAGCGTGCGACGAAACAAGCGTGGTACGAGCTACAGCAGCCACAACTTCGGTTCAGTCCGTACATGGACGGTCCGAAGATTGTCTTTCCCGACATCGCTACGTCACCGCGGTTTGTCCTCGACGAAAGCGGCCACTACGGGTCAAACACCGTGTACTTCATTCCTGGACGAGACCTCTTTCTCCTGGGACTCCTGAATTCCAAACTCGGCGGGTTCTACTTCACGAATACATGTGCCGGACTGGAGGGGAAGAACGAAACGTATCTCCGATTCTTCGGACAGTATCTCGAAGGATTTCCCGTTCGGAAGCTCGACCAATCGGTGCGAAAGGAGAAGGCAGCACATCAATCGATGGAGAAACTTGTTGACCAAATGCTGACGCTTCACGTCGATCTTGCGAAGGCCAAAACGGGGCATGCCCAGACAGTGATCCAGCGGCAGATCGACGCCACCGACCGCCAGATCGACCAGCTCGTCTATCAGCTCTACGGCCTCACCGACGCCGAAATCGCTCTCGTCGAAGCTTCGACATCGTAACGCCGCGCGAGGCCCAAAGGGCCGACCTGCGATAGCCCAGGCCGCAGGCGGCTGCGCTGGGCTGTCGCAGGTTGGCCCTTCGGGCCACATGGAGCGACGTGGTCGCCACAATTGGCGGCTCGCCCAGGCGAGCCTCGATCCCACCGGCCTCGCGTGCAGGCGAAAGTCGCCTCACACCTAGTCCAACAGGCTGATGTGGAGGATTGATGTTAAGGGAATGAACGAATGCCCTTTGGGCAACTCCAAGAGAACGCCCGATTCATCCATTGCCAGGAGCTTTCCCTGGAGCGTCACCGGCATGGCCGCTCGCAAGGTGACATGGACGTTTTGGCCGATCCACTTTCCGATCACATTTTTCATGTTCGTGCCCCCAACCTCGAGTTCGTTTGCCGCCCGAATGCATGATTCTGTCACGCCGGGACACGACAGCCAACATGGTGCATTTCGCTGCGCTCATACACCCTCCGGGCCGGCCAGCGCTTTTAGAGCGGCTCGAAAGACCTCCAGCTGCGGCGGTGAGAATAGCACAAACCGCACGAGCTGCACGCTCGTGGCTTGACGCAAGTGCTCCTGGGCTGCCGCCAGCGCAATCGGCGCCGCCTCGCCAAGCGGGAACCGATACGCCCCCGTGGAAATCGCCGGAAACGCCACTGACCGGCAGCCCTTGGCGGCAGCCGCGGCCAGGGCCCTTTCATGGACCTCGCGCAGCTGCCGGCGGGCTTTGTCGGCGTATCGCTCGTTATAGACTGGCCCGACGGCGTGAATCACATAGCGTGCCGGCAAGTTGCCGGCGCCCGTGACGCGCACGTCACCGGTCGGACAGCGCCGGCCCTCCTCATCGGCGGGCAATCGCAGGCACTCTTCCAGCAGTTTTGGCCCGGCCGCGCGGTGGATCGCCCCATCGACGCCGCCGCCGCCGGCAAGCTTCGTGTTGGCGGCGTTGACAATCGCATCGACCGCCTGCTCGACAATGTTGCCCAGCACGAGTTCAATGCGGCCGTGTTTCGCCTGGAGGCTGTCGCTCATGGCGTAGCGGAAGGGCGATCGCCGTAGCGGAACTCGCCAGAGTTCCGGGGTCAGCGGTTCGGGATTCCGGAAGTCTGGCGACTTCCGCTACCCCAATACAAGTGCCAGTCAGAAAAACTTGGCCGGCCGGACGCGGGACGGGGATTGTATGGATAGGCCAGGCCCCAGCGTGGGGTTGGGTGTCGATCAAGCTTAACGGACGGCACACGGAGTGTGCCTGCTACTTTACTGAGGTATTAGCGATGGTGGATTTCACTTGGCGTGGTGCGGCAATGCGGGCGGTGCTGATTTTGTTTCTGGGGCTGGGGCTCGTCGTCAGGGTGGGGGCGGAACCGGGCAACGACAACCGGGCTCCGGACCTGGGCGATGCCCAGAACTTGCGCGTGGAGGAGGGGCACAAGGTGGCCTTCCGGGCGTATGCCGAGGGGGTGCAGATTTGGAGCTGGAACGGCGCGAGCTGGGACTTTTTGAGGCCCGAAGCGGTGCTCTACGCCGGCGCCGATGACGACGAGCTGTTCGGCATCCACTATGCCGGCCCCACGTGGGAGAGCGACAGCGGCAGCTACGTGGTGGGCGCGGTCGTCGATCGCGCCACGCCGAACCCTGACGCCATTCCCTGGCTGCTATTGAAGGGGGTCGAGAGCGGCGGGCCGGGAATTTTTGACGGCGTGACCTTCATCCAGCGGGTGAACACGGTGGGCGGCAAAGCTCCCGCCTATGATGGCGACTTCCCCGGCGAGGAGGTCGGCGTGCCTTACACGGCCGATTACTACTTCTATCGGAAGCACGACTAGGGGCTAGAGGATTTGGAGTGCGGGGACTCGTCCCCGCTTTGGGACCTTTGGGAAATTGGCGACAAGCCGGGGTGGTCCAGAATTCTAAAAGCGGCGACCAGTCGCCGCACTCCAAATCCTAAAGCGGCGGCAAGTCGCCGCGGTCCAGAGGCATGGTGCATTTCGCTGCGCTCATGCACCCTACGCCTACGACTGGTTCTGAAAATACTTCCAGCTGTCGAGCTGCACCCCAGGCGGGCCGGGGGGCTGCTGGTCCTGAGCGGGCGGCCGCGAGACGGAGGCGAGGATCTCTTCCGGGCTGCCGCCCATGTATTGGGGCGGGGCCGATTGATCGACGGGGTCGGCGCTGGGCATGAAGCCGACGAGCACGCACGTATCGAGCAGCGTCTCGGCCGTGAACCGCCCCGGCCCGAGGAGCATGTGCAGCTTCCACAGGAAGCGGTTGATGTTGTCCGAATACTGCGTCGGATCGTTGTACGAGCCGCCGAGCCAGCCCATGTTGTCGCCGTTGGCTTCGGGGCGGACGAAGAACGCGATGGCCGTGTAGACGATCATCGCCCCCGATACGGCCAGGACCGCCTTCCACATCGCAAACTGCGGATAGCATTCTTTGATCGAAGGCAGGGCGATCGCAAAGCCGACCGTGACCATCGCGACCACGCCCAGAATTTTGAGCAGCACCAGCCAGGCGGGGCGGCGGAGGCGGAAAAACTCGGTGTTCAGCTCGACGCCGCCGTGCTTGTCGAGCGCCGACTGGCCGCGGAATTCGGTGAATGAGAACATGGGGCGGTTCCTCTGGGGAAACTTAGCATGCGGCGGAGGGGCTAGGGCTGGGGGCTAGGGCTAGGGAGGAACTCGTCCTCGTCCTCGTCGTCGTCCTCGTCCTCGATTCCGCGAGGCGCCCCAAAGAATCGCCATGTTGCCAAAACGCAACACGCTCAGTGGGGCTTACGCCCACCGCTCGCCTGTCTCCCCCTAGCCCTAGCCCCCAGCCCTAGCCCCTCCTCCGCTAGCCCTAGCCCCTTCATTCGATCATCCTGAAAGTATGGACCGGGCGCTATTCACCATCGCGGCAGTCGTTTTCGTGGGCGGTTGTGGCACGGGAGTGCCAAAGAAGTCGATCGAAGTGCCCACCCCCGCGCCCGCGCCGCAGTTCATCTCGGCAAGCGGACAGAATCCGCCGCGGCCAATCTATGACTACAACGTTGCTCCGGCGCAGTACAGCCTTAAGCCGCTGGAACAGTGGACCCAGCAGGAAGCCACCGCCGATGCGCTGGGCCGGATCGGCCCGCCGGCGATTCCGCAGCTTATCGATTTGCTGAAGAGCCCCGAAGCCGACGTGCGGCTGATTGCGGCGCAGGTGCTGGCGCGGATGGGTTCCGATGCCAAGGAAGCGGTGCCGGCGTTGATTCCGCTGCTCAAGGACCCGGACGAGCGCGTGCGCAAGGCGGCGACGCGGACGCTGGGGCGGATTGGCCCCGATGCGGCGGCGGCGGTGCCGGAGCTGATGCAGGCGCTGGTGGAGGAGGGGGTCGAGACGCCGGGCCGTACGCCGTAGACTTCTTGGCTCCTGGCCGACTTTGGCCGAAGAAGCTGCCCAAGTCGGCCAAGCCAGGGGTGAAGAAGGGGCGGGGAAGAAGCCGGCAAGGGCGAAGAAGCGGGGCTAGGCGATGGGAGCCAGCGACAAACGCGGGAATGCGCCAATTGTCGTTTCAGCAGCGGTCCTGCTACTGCCGGCTTACGTCCTCTCAATTGGCCCAGTCTTTTGCCTCATGTCAAACGGCTACCTTCCTGATTGGCTGGGAAACCTCTATTTGCCGATCGTGTGGCTTTGCAACAACATCGAGCCTGTGGGGCGGATAGTCCGCTGGTATCTCAGTTTGTTTGGCGTCTGAGTCAACTGGCCCGCTTGGGTTTGCAAACTAGCATATTCCGATTTGCAATGATCGATTTGCCGTCGTTGAGCTGGCTCCTGCGCCGGGTCCGATTGCAAATTGCGAAGTAGCAATTGCAAAGTGCAAAGTGGTGCGCGGTTGCGGCTGAGCCGCGCTGAGAGGAATAGCGGCGCTGCATGGCAGGCTAGAAGCCTGCCCCACTTCCTGGCGCGCGGGCCGTGGACGTTGCGGGCTGAAAGACCCAGTAGGGTCGCCCGTCGAGTTCGGCGGGTGACAGCCAGACGCGCTGCTCGGGTGGCACGGCGCGCGTCAGGACCAGGCCCAGGTCGCGCAGCACCGGATCGCTGCTGCCGTAATAGGTGTGGCCGAAGGTGCTCGTGTCGATCTGCGTCACGTCGATTGTGTCGATGCCCGGCACGACGACCAGGCCGCGGCCGGCGTCCCCCGCGCGCGGCCCGCGATGGACGAGCTGCGAGGCGGCCAGGGCCTCGTCGCGGGCGGAGGCGTAAAGCGTGAAGCGATTGGCGGTCCGCGTCATGCCGGGGACGATGCTCTCGCGAAATTCGTCGGCGTCGATGTCGGGAGCGGCGAGAATCACCTGGTTGAAGAGCCGCGACTGGTCGCGCAGCTCCAGTTGCAGCTCCTTCAGGGCGGCGGTCAGGGCCCGGTTGCCCATGCTGTGGGCGATGAGGTTGATCGATTCGGCCTCGCTTTCGCGCGTCACGTCGAGCAGGAACTTCTTGAGGTGGGCCACGCTCCAGCTCACGTTGGCTTCGTCGGCTTTGTAGGTGAGGATGAACTTGTCGTGGGCCGGCCAGCTGAAGAAGACCGGGGCGCCCTGGTACGCGAGGTCTTTCTGAATCTGGGCGGTGCGGCGGGCGGCGTCTTCGAACGTGACGTTGAAGCCGTGGACGA
>JAKEHX010000615.1 GCA_022614795.1 Planctomycetaceae bacterium
GACAGGTATGGCTGCCTTGGTGCTCGGCCTGGTCGCGACTGGCCTCGCGACCGCCGTCGAGCCCGCACCGGCAACGATTCGAGTGCCCAGTGCTCGCGGGTCGCTCTATAGTTCGGCCAACTGGTGGACGCGCTACGGCGAACCGGTCAACCAGGCAGCGATCGACGCGGCTCCGGCCGAAGCGGTCGCCGCCCCCGCCGGCTGGTCCGACTACGGACACGGCTACGTCTATTACCTCGGCGCGTGCGATTACACGCCCCCCTGCACCGACTGGCTGTGGGAAGACTATTACGGCATGCCCTGGCGCTGCCATCATATGCATCACGGCTTCGGCCACTTCGGCCGCTGCGGGCACTGTGGCGGCCGCTTTGGCCATTGCGGTTGCGGCAAGCACGACGATGGCTGTGCGGCGCCTGGACCGGACTGCGCGGCCAAGGGACCGACTTGCGAGGCTGCCCCATCGTGCGAAGCTGCTCCTGATTGCGGCTGCGACGTCGCGACCAACTGCTGCGTCAAGAAGCACTTCCACTGGCACTGGAAGAAGATGTGCTTCTGGAACAAGCACTGTGGCTGCGACACGTGCGCGACCGAATGTGGCTGCGACGCGCCCAAGGGCGAGATCTATAGCTCACCGGAACAGGCCCCGCCCAAGCCCAGCCCCGACATGACGCAGAAAGCAGCCCTGGTCTGGCCGTTCTCGCCAGTGCGCTAGTGCACCCAGTGCGGGAGCGGAGTTGGTGCGGCCTGACGGGCCGTGGCGAACCATCCGACCGATGCTTCACGCAGAATAAGGTCCCGCCCATCAGGCGGGACTTTTTATTGCGCTGGCGACGTCCGCCCTTTCGCTGGCAAAGGCGCTGCGGAATTCTCATCAGGACTTTCGTCCCATCGTGGCCGCCGGCAATGTGGGCGGTGCCGCCAGGTGTCTGGCCGGAATTCCTGGCGAGCGGGAGGCGTGAGTCCCCCGATAGCGCGGCGCCATCGGGGGACTCACGTCTCCCGCTCGCCAATTGCACTCCCGATCCGGTCTGCCAGAAAGAATTGCCACACACGCCGCCAGCGGGTATTTGCAGCGGCGCAGTGCGGCAGGGTATATTGCCAGCCCGCCCTGAGCCTTCCCTCGTCCCGACTCCTGCCGATGCCTGCCGAAGATCCCGTCCTGCGCAGCAGCCGCCGCGAGGCGATCGTCGTCTTCTCGATCTGGGCCGTGGCCTGTGCCTACACCGTCGGCTACTGCTACACATTCGGCTATTACCGCGAGCCGGGGTCGCTGAAGTTCGTGGCCGGCCTGCCGGACTGGGTGTTCTGGGGCATTCTCGTCCCCTGGACGACGTGCAGCCTGCTTTCGTTCTGGGTGTCGAACTACCTGATTGCCGACGACGACCTGGGCGAAGCGCAATCCGAGGAGGCGCCGCATGTCTAGCCTCCCACTCGAACTTTTGGCTCCGCTCGAATTCGTTGCCCAGCTCGCGCCGCCGTACAACCAGTTGCATACGCCTGCGCCTGGAATCGGCGCGATGGTGGCACTGGTGCTCTTCATCGCCGCATCGGTCTGGCTGGGGACAGTCGCCCAAAAAGTCGTCGAGCGCAGTGCATTCATTCAGGGGTATTTTCAGGGCAATCGTGGCCTCGGCGCGTGGACCATCGCCCTGACGGCCACCGTCCAAAGCGGCGGCACGTTCATGGGCTTCCCGTCGCTCGTTTACACCTCCGGCTGGATCGTCGCCTTGTGGATCGCCAGCTACATGATCGTGCCGATCACGGGCTTTGGGCTGATTGGCAAGCGGATCGCCCAGATTTCACGGCGGACCGGCGCGGTGACGATGCCCGACCTGTTTCGCGCCCGCTTTGCCAGTCCGACCGCGGGCCTGGTCACATCGCTTTTGATCATCCTGTTCATGTCGATCATGATGATTGCCCAGTTCAAAGCCGGCGCCGTGGTGATGAAGATTGCCTGGCCAGGATCGGGGCAGTTGGCAATCTCGGAGAGTCAGGCCCAGGTGGATTGGATCTATCTCATCGGCCTGGCGGTGTTTTCGCTCACCGTCGTCGGCTACACCCTCATCGGCGGTTTTCTGGCGGCCGTTTGGACCGACCTGTTGCAAAGCATCATGATGATCGTCGGCGTGACGATTCTTGTCTGCCTGGCGATTCCAGCGGCCGGCGGCCTGGAAAACGCTTCGCGCAGGGCCATCTCGAACGTCGAACAGCTCGCTCGAAACCAGGGCGCGACACCCGCGGCGGCCGCTCAGGCGGGAATTCAATACGCCTCCGGACCGGGCCTGCGCGGCGACGGCGTCACTCCCTATCTACCGCTGGCCATGGCCTTCTCGTTCTTCTGCTTCTGGCCGTTCGCCGGCACGGCCTCCCCGGCGAGCGTCGTGCGGATTATGGCCTGCAAAGACACGGGCGTGCTGCGGCGCTCGATCTTTCTTCTGGCCGTTTACAACATGGGCATCTACCTTCCGCTGATCGCGATCTGCATCTGCGCCAAGGCGCTCATGCCCAATCTGGGCGGCAAATCGGACGAGGTCATTCCACGGATGGCCCTCGCGCTCACCAGCGAGTTCCCGCTGGGCAGCGGTGGCTGGGTGTCCGGAATCATCCTCGCCGCCCCTTTCGGCGCCATCATGGCGACCGTCAGCTCGTATCTACTGGTCATTGCTTCGGGCCTGGTGCGCGACGTCTATCAGCGGTTTATCCATCCCCATGCCACCGACCACGAGATGCGCCGGCTGACGTACGTCGTGATGGCCGCCATTGGAATCATCGCCGCGGCCATGAACATCTTCCCGGTAAAGCACCTGCAAATGCTCGTCGTATTCAGCTCGGGCTGTGCCGCGTCGTCGTTTTTGATTCCCACGGTCATGATGTGCTATTGGCGGCGGGCCACGGCAACGGGCACGATAGCCGCGATGCTTGCCGGGGCAGCCGCCTCGCTCACATTAAATCTCATAGGTCTCTTTCAAGCCTTTGCCAAGACGGGTCAGTTTGCCAACTTCACCCCTTACTACTTGCTTCAATTTGAGCCGATTGTCTGGGGCCTTCTGGTTTCGCTGGTCGTGGGCATTGGTGTAAGCCTCATTACGCGCCCGCCGGATGAAGCAACCGTGAGCAAGCTGTTCGACGCGCCGCAGGCAAAACCAGATCAGGTCGGCTGAACCACAAAGACACCAAGGTCTCGAAGAAATAGCATCAAGACGCAGCCTCCATTTGATTCGACGTGCTCCATGATTCGCAGCCATTTAAAACTGAATCTTTCTTCTTTCCTCTTGGTGTCCTGGGTGTCTTGGTGGTTGAATCCGCCGACCGTTAGCGCCCAAGAGTCGCTCTGGATCGAAGCCGAGCATTTGGACGGCGTCCGCGGCTATTGCTGGCCGATGGGCAAGCCGGAGATGAAGAAGACGGCTGGACACTGGGCGCTTTCCGGCCCGGGGTGGGCGGCCGAATGGAGCCAGGGGGGCGAGAGCGGCTTTTTGTCGATCGCCACGGCGGCGGATGACGACAAGGCGGTTGCCACCAGGCAAATCGAGGTTCCGGTCGCAGGCAAGTACTTCGTCTGGGCCCGCTATGGCGACTGGCGCGAATCGCCCGAGCGGTTTCAGATTCAGCTCCAGCAACCCGGCCGGCCGGACTGGACCGGCAGCTATGGCGAGAAGCCGGTGATCGACGAAGACAACGAAATGAAGCTTTATTGGGGCTGGGCGTTCGGCTGGGCGAGCCAATCAGCCGAGCTAGCCAAAGGTCCGCTCGCGCTGAAGCTCGTTTCGACGACCAAGGACGCCCAGCCGCGGCAGATCGACTGTATCGTCCTGACGACGGACGCCGCCTATCGGCCGCTCGTCAAGGACCGGCCGAAAAGCTACGCCTGGCTTCTGCTCGACGAATTTCGCGGCGGCAGAATTCCGGCAGATCTGGCCCCGCTCGCCCGCCGTCTGCCCGATTTCAAACAGCCCGCGGCTGCCGCGCTGCCCGAGCCATGGAAGGTGAAAACGTTCCGCGACCAGGGCTTTCTCTACCTATGGAACATGAGCCACACCAATGCCGCCGACACGTGGCTGGGCGACAAGCCTGACCGCGTGCTCGCCCCGTACAACATCAGCGACCCCGACGTCCGTGCGGCGTTTGAAAAGAAATACGCCGGCCGCGGCGACGTGCCGATCTTCAGCGATCCGCGGGTTGTGCCCACGTTTCACGGCGTCGGCCCGGGCATCTTTGCGATCGACGAGAAGGCCGGCGAGGTGAATGACGCGGGCCAGCGTTTCGCCCGCTGGCTCGATGCGAATCCGTCGCGCAACTGGGCCATGATGATGAACTATCACAACGGCGTGCCGATCGGCGAGAAGGGGATCGCCACGTTTGCGAAATACCGCGACCGCTATGTCGGCTCGATCGCCGGCGAAAGCCTGGGCTATTTCTACTGGGAAGCGAGCGTCATGCGGCAGAAGACCGCGCCGGCCCAGACGCGGCGGCAGCTCGTGGAGGCGATGGCGCCGTACATGAAGGAGCTGAACGCCGAGAAGTATCGCAAGGTCTTTGGCCGCGATCTGGACGCCAATCCGTACCAGGACGTGATCTCGTGCCTGTCGGTCGGCAACATCGTCGGCACGCCGCTCTGCGCCGATTGGGGTGCACGGACGATCGGCTATGAATCGTCGGCGTGCACGTCGAGCATCCTGGGCATGCGATGGGCGTTCATGCGCGGGGCCGCCCGGCAGCACGGCATCAACATGGCCACGTACCGCTCGTGCAACTTCGGCGATGCCTCGACCTTGTTCAGCCCGACGGCGACGTTCTCGCAGCCGAAAAACATCCTCGACAACTACTACAGCGTCTTCAGCGGCGCGGGAATGACCTGGTACAAGTTCGACATCTGGTATCAGTACATGGCCGGCTCGTCGATGTTCTATCACGAGCAGGGTTTTGACGAATTCTGGCAGCCGGGCGGCACCACAGCGGCCGGGCTGCACGAGGTGCAGCTTTCACCTAAGGGGAAGCTCGTCGACCGATTCCTGCGAGCGACGGCCGTCGAGCCCGACCGCGGCAGCCCTTATACGCCGGTCGCCATCCTGGTGGATTACGCCCACGGCTGGGAGCCCGCGCCGTTCTGGCCCAACAGTTTCAAGAATTGGCACGAGCAGCAAGAGCGGTTCCGCTTCGGCGAGCACGAGAAGATGCTCGAGCAGTACTTCTGGACCGCCTATCACCCGATCGGCCGCGAAAGTGAGCGGCCCATCACGGGGACCAATGAGGTCAATGTGCCAGGCGTTTTCGGCGACATGTTCGATGTGATTTTTGCCTATCCCGACGTGGCCAAATGGCGGACGATCGACACGTATCCGGTCGTCATCGTCGCGGGCGACATCGAGCTGACCGCAGCCGAAGGGCAGCGGCTGGCACAATATGTCCAGCAAGGGGGCACGCTGCTGGTGGCGGACGTGCATCTGACGGGTCCCGGCATCGCGGCCCTCAACCTGCCCGCGGCCGGTGCGCCTACCGAGGCTTACGGATACCGGTGGCTGGGCAGCAGCGACGTTCATCCGTCGCAGCTTTATCGCTTCCGCGAGATTCCGGTAGCGCCCGGTGCGGCTGACGTGCGGCCGCTCGCCACAACGCCCGACGGGAAGTGCTTCTGCGCCGCGCTCGACCGCGGCGCCGGTCGGCTCGTCTATTTGTCGCTGCCCCGCGGCATGGGGATCGACCAGGCGGCGCATCCTGTGCTGCCGCGGCTCTTTGCCCATTTGACCCGGCGTTTGATGCCGATCGAAGTCCGCGGCGATGTGAATTGGCTCGTCAACCGGACGCAGGCCGGCTGGGTCGTGACGCTCCTCAACCCGGCCGGACAGGACAAGCCGCAGCAAGGGATCACGCCGACCGACTACCGCCAGAACCGCCGGGTTGAGATCGTCAGCCACGTGCCGGTGACGACGGCCCGCGACCGGCTGCTGCCAGACGAGCCGCTGAAGGTGGATGGCGGAGCGGTGAAGCTCGAAGTACAAGCGGGCGGTCTGCGGCTGGTTGAGCTGAAATGAGGCAAGCGATTCGGGAGGGCGAGGCTCCTGCCGAGCCGCGGAAGACGCAGTCAGTCTCTAAGCGCCTGGCGACGCCAGCATTGGAACGAATCCAGCCTGCTCGAAATGGCGATCGGCGGTGAGGGCCTGGCGGATGCCCTTGGCGTCCATGACGGCAAAGCTGATGCAGTCGGTGAGCGACCAGGACTTGTCGGCCCGCCGTTCGTAGAGTGACAGTCCAGCCACAAAACAGCTCAATGGGTCGGAAACGACTTCAATGGCCCGGTTGGAAAAGACACCCCGTATGAAACTCGCTACGCGTAGCCGGTGAGGCGGAACGGAGAGTGCATCCGCGACTTCAGCAAGAATCCAATGCGTTGTCACCAGCCGAAACTGAAGATTATAGGCAGCGCGAACGGCTGCCGTATGGTGCTGATCGTAGCGATTGAGCAACGCAAGGAAATAGAACGTATCCGCAAAGACTTCATTCATTCCCGCGGTTTTCCGTGCGCATAGAAGTCATGATTCTCCGCCAGGTCGGGCGGCAATGGCGTCGGATCGTTTTCTGCTTCGGCGGCTACCGCAAGCAACCAAGCGCTCAAGTCCCTTACCTCCGGCGTCACAACAGGAGTTTCCGCGCCCGCGGGCTTCACCGTCACCTCGCAGGGACCTGCGGGCACCTCCACGCCGCTCGGCACGTGGATCACCTGGTCGTCGCCGACCACCGTATTGAATCGAATCACGTCCATACCAGCATTCTCGCTCCCTGTCGCATCGGATGCAAAGCCGCTTAGAGTTTTTTGGCCAAAAACCACGTCTCGGCTGGCTGGGTGCTCTCAAAGCCGGCTCGGCGATAAAGCTCGATCGCTTTGGCGTTGTCGGCCCGCACTTCCAGCGTCACCTTGCAGCAGCCGAGCGCGCGGGCGTCGTCGGCCACCGCATCGAGCAGCGCCTTGCCAATTCCGCGGCCGCGGAACCGCGGCGCTACGGCCAGGTCGTGCACATTCACGAGTGGTCTGGCCTTAAACGACGAAAAGCCAACGAAGCAAAGTGCCAAGCCGGCCGGCTCGTCGCCCTCATACGCCAAAAAGACCCTCGCTCCGCCGTGTTTGATTAGTCCCGAGATCAGATTCGCGCGCGTCTCGTGGGTCAGTGGCTTGCCGTCGCCGAACTCATTGCGGCAATACATGTCGAGCAGGTCGAGAATCGCTGCCTGATGCGCGGGATTGGAAAGATCGGCGAGGAAAACTGACATTGGGGGATCGGCAGTGAGTGGTGAGTAAGTGAGTTGTCGAAGCGGCCGCGATCCGCATACTCAGTTGGTACTGAGTACTGAGTACTTGGTACTAGACACCGCTCCTGGCCGACTGACTACTGACCAATGACTACGACTACCTACTCACCAGCTCCTCACCAGAGCTTGGCCTCACTCCACTTCTGCCTGCGGCGGCTCGTACTCAAAGTCCTTCCATTTCATCGCCTGTCGCAGCGGCTCGATCCGCAGCATCACCTCGCCATTCTGGAAGATGCGTACGGTGCCGCTCGACTGACTGATGACAACGGCGATGGCCGCGGTCGTCTTGCTGATCGCCGCCCCCGCCCAGTGCCGGGCCCCCAGGCCCTTGCTGAGCGTCAGGTTCTTATACGGGGCATCGACGATCTGGGCCGCCTTCTCGACGATCCCATCCGGACTCACGATGAATGCTCCGTCGAGCACGGCGACCTCCTTGACCGCTTCGCGCACGCGGTGGTCGTGCAGGTCGCGCTCCGAGCGGCTGTGCCCCTTAACCGGGTCGTAGCCCGCCGGCTGGCAGTGCCGCAGGACCTTCCGTGTATCGCCCACGACGAACATCGTGCCGATCGGCTTCCCCTCGCGCCCTTCGCGGCCAATTTCCACTCCCAGGTCGATCACCGTCTTGAGCGTCTCCAGCGGCACGCTCGTCTCCAGCTGCCGCAAGTCGCGGGCCGTAAGCCGGCCGAGGTGGTCGTCGAGCTTGATGTAGCTGATCGAATCGATCGTGTCGGCCTCGAAGCCGCTGTAGACAACGACGACGCCCGCGCCGGGCGCCAGAATCTCGCGGGCCACGCCGGTCAATAAGGCCTGAGTCAATTTCTCGATGACAGGCGAATCCTGCATGGAGAGGACGATCGTCGCCAGCCCCAGCTCCTCGGCCCCGGTCAGCTCGTCGGACGTGTCCGCGGCGATCACCAGCCGCAGTCCTTCCGTCCGGCTGGCCAATTCGGTCCAGTCGGTTGGCCCTTCGAGCATCAGCAACATCGCACCGGCTTCGGTCTGGCGGCAGAGCTTGGCCCCCAGTTCGATAACCGACGAAAATTCGCTGTCAAAACGATGGAGCTTCATGCCCGGCGGCAGTTCGAGCGGTGACGAGGGGGTGACGGCCGGGGGAACGACCGGAGCGACCAGCTTGGCACTGGCGGATGACGGCGGCATGGTACGCGCTCTGCCTGAATCGGGCAACCGTGGCCGGGCGGAAATTGGGGCTTTCTTGCGGGCCTGTGTCGTCTTCGGTTAGGCTTCGTGCCTGCCGCGCATGGCCCTGCCGGGCCGCCCCCAATCTCACTCGGTCACTATGTATCTCTACGTTATGAACACCCACTCAGGCGCAATGTCCCGCCGAATGTTTCTTGGTTCTTCCGCCGCAGCCGGTTTTGTGGGGGTTTTTGCAGGCCGTAACGCCCCGGCACAGGAGGCGTCGCCCAAGGACGCCCCGCGTCCCGCCCCCAATCCTCCCGCCAAAAAGCTCCGTCTGGCCGCCATCAACTCGATTTTCCGCCTTCGCTCGCATGCCTATCACATTGTCGGACGGATGGTCCATGGCTTTCAAAAGGACGGCTTCCACCACCAGCCGAACGTCCAGGTCGTCCGGATGTTCAACGACCAGTCGCCGCGGGACGACCTGAGCCGGGGCTTTTGCGACCGGCACCGGATCGAGCTGGCCAAATCGGCCGCCGCGGCCCTGGGGGGCGAGCGGCTCGATGTCGATGCAGTCCTCCTAATCGTTGAGCATGGCGACTATCCGCTGAACGAATTTGGCCAGGTCCTGTACCCCCGTTACGAGTATTTCCGCCAGATCGTCGAGGTTTTCGAGAAATCGGGCCGGGCTGTGCCCGTCTTTGTCGATAAACACCTCTCTTACAACCACCGCCACGCCGCCGAGATGGTCGCCACGGCCAAAAAGGCCGGCTTCCCCTTGATGGCTGGATCATCGCTCCCGGTCACCTGGCGGATTCCCGAGCTGGAGCCGCCCTTGGGTACGGCCTTTGAAGAAGGGGTCTGCACGTTCGGCTTCGACCGCGGCTCGGCCGAGGTTTACTTCATTCACGCCCTGGAGGTGCTCCAGTGCATGCTCGAGCGGCGTAAGGGGAACGAGACTGGCGTCAAATCCGTCATCGCCCTCCAGGGCGACGCCGTCTGGAAAGCGATCGACAGCGGCCTGATCACGGCCCGCCTGGTCGATCTGGCCATCGACCGCTGCCCGAGCAAGAACGTCGGCCCCTTGCGCGAAAACGTGCTCAACCCCGCCGCGATCCTGGTGGAATACAAGGACGGCACGCGCGGGGCCGTGCTGAACCTGATCGAGCAGACCTCGGAATTCGGGTTTGCCGGCACGATCCGCGGGCAGGTCGATCCCGTGTCGTGCTGCTTTTTCCTCCCCTCGCCGCCGGGGGCCCGCTTCTTCGACCCGCTCACCTGGCACATCGAGCAGTTCTTCCACACCGGCCAGCCGCCCTATCCGGTCGAGCGGACGCTGCTCACCAGCACCATCCTCGACCTGGCCATGCACTCGCTCAAAGAAGGGAGCCGCGTGATGACCAGCGACGCCCTCTCCATCACCTACGCCGCCCCCGCGAGCAGCGGTTTCTTCCGCGGGCCGGTGGTGGATGTGCAGTAGACCGACGATTAATTCCTGCCGTGAGCCGGATCGGGCCGGGCGTTTCATCACGCTGGCCAGGTACAATCGCTGGCGGTGGAACGAGCTGCCGTCCCGCTCAGTTCCTGCCGGGCTCGACACCTCTGAGAGTCACAGCCATGCGAACAGTTCTTGGTTGCCTTCTGACGGCGGCGGTGCTCTGGCAGGGAGGTTGTTCGTCGTCGCCCGGGACCGCTGAAGTTTCAGGTACGGTGCTGCTCGACGGGCAGCCCGTCGAGGAAGGATCGATTCAATTCATCCCGGTCGAAGGGACCAAGGGTGCCGGCGCCGGCGGCATTATCAAGAGCGGCAACTACCACATCCCACGGGACAACGGGGTCGCAGTGGGCAGGAACCGGGTCGAATTGCGGTCGTTCCGGACCTCAGGCGGCAAGGTCCAAGACCCTACCGGCGCACCGGGAGTTTTCACCGACGAGCGGGTGCAGGCCTTTCCGCCGGAGTACAACGACAACAGCACCGTGGTGAAAGAAGTGCAGTCTGGCCGGAATGTGTTTGACTTCGACGTCCCAACCAAATAAGAACTAGGCATCTGGTCTGCTGCCTTCCGGGAGGCTTCTCATGCGTCCTGCATGCCAGTGCCGGCGGGGATTTACGCTCATCGAGCTGTTGGTGGTGATCGCGATTATCGGAGTGCTGGTGGCCCTCCTCTTGCCCGCCGTTCAGGCCGCCCGCGAAGCGGCCCGCCGGGCGCAGTGCAGCAACCACTTGAAGCAGCTCTCGCTGGCTCTCCACACCAGGCATGACGTCCGCGGTCAATTCCCCAAAGGGTGTGTCTGGAACAATTCGACCTATTACGATACGCCCCGGAGCGGGTGGAACTATTCTCTGTTTCCGTACATCGAGCAGGACAATCTCTACAAGCTGCTGCCTGCTTCGGCCGGAGATCAGCAGTGGTACCCCTGGTTCAGCGCTGAGGCCACCAATCCCAGTGGACCCACCCGCCCCGTGATCAAGGTCTGGTTGTGCCCCAGCGATTCCGGAGCTTTGCACAACAGCCAGGCGTGGGGCGTCTTTTCCCTGGGCAACTATCACGCCTTTTTCGGCGGCTTGAACCTCGGCGGGGCCTTGACCGGCAATGCGACCCAGCGGGCCGCCCTGGGCGTCAATTTCGGCGCCCGGCTGGCCGATATCACCGACGGCACCAGCAACACGATGGTGCTGGGTGAATATCTCCGCTCGACGGGAGCCACCAACGATCAGCGCGGGATGCCGTGGGGTGACCAGCCCGGCTACGGTCAGATCTACACGCAGCTCTCCCCGAACAGCCGCAGTCCCGACTTCATTTACGTCGGCTGGTGCAACAACCAGCCGCAGCAGAACTTGCCTTGCATCAGCGGCGACAGCGGTCCCAATAATACGGTCGCCTCGCGCAGCCGGCATCCCGGCGGAGTGATGGTGGGGATGGGGGACGGCTCCGTCCGGTTCATGAGTCAGACCGTCGATTTACTGACGGTCTGGCGGCCTCTCGTAACGATCGGCGGCGGCGAAACCAGCGGTCAGTTCTGAAAGCCCGCCAAGGAAGTTCTGCTGAGCGCGGGTTGGGTTGCAATCCCGCGTCCTATCACCTCTCGTCGCGTCGCGGCGGACGTTGCCACACCAGGCGCATTTCCTTGTCGAGGCCCTCGAATAGATCGTACCTCGTGCGCATCATTTCTCCCTGGGCGACCATCATCACTTCCCGATTCCCGCCGCTCTCCAGGAACTGCTCCCTGAGCACGTCGTCCGTCGGTTCCTGGCTCACGACCCGAACTACGTACACCGTGCGGTGCGACTGGTTGGGCGCGACGCCGGCCTCGCTTGGCTTGAGGCGGAAGACCCCCTCCATGAACTCCGTCCCCGCCAGGTCGATGCCGGGGACGGCGCTTAGCGACGGCGAACGGGACTGAAACGCCGTCGAGCCCGTGGTGAGCCACGAAAAAGGCGCCGTCGTTGTGACTTTCGTCGGGTCGGGTACGACATCCTTGAGCGACATGGCCCCCTTTGCCTTGTCGGCCAGCTTTTGGCCATCGGCTTTGGCCAAGTCCAGCGCCTTGGCCAGCTTCCAAGCATCAACTACCTGTTTTTTCGCTTCTTCGAACGTCGGCTCCTTCGCCTCTTGCTCGTCCGTCCGCCAATAGATGTAGCTGATGTCGAGTTCGACGGAATTGAGCGGCTGCGGATTGGGGCTATACAGCACATCGGCCCCGCCATAGGCCAGGTCGGCGAACGACAGTTCCCGGAATTCGCGCAACTGTTGCAGGGCCGCCATGTCGAATTGCCTCACCTTCTGGCCGATCTCGTAGTTGGCGATCTCGTGCCGATCGGCGAGCTTTGAGCTGCCCGACTTGAAGCCGTACTTGGCGGCAATGGCGTCCAGGTCAATCGCACCGGGGTCCTCCGCCTTCGTGGCCTTGGCGCCGGCCTGAGCGGCATCCTGCGCGTCCTTCCAGCGGCGGTACTTGCGGCCGTAGGCATTTACCTCGGCGATCGCCTTCTCGATGGCCTCGTTCATCGCCTCCTGAGCAATCGGCTGGGCCAGCTCCTTGCGGATTTCCTCTTTGACTTCTTCATACGGCTTGAACTTGGGTGGCGGTGCGGTTGTCGGTGGCGCAGCAACTGGCGCTTCACCGGGCTTTGTGTCGGCAGGCTTTGTGTCGGCAGGCTTTGTGTCGGCGGGCTTGGTTTCAGCCGGCTTGGTCTCGCCCGGTTTTGGATCTACAGGCTTGGTATCGGCTGGCTTCGCTTCGGCGGGCTTGTCATCGGGCTTGGCTGCCGGTTGTTCCTGACCGCAAGGCTCCTTGGGAGTCTGGCCCTCGGCGGGCTTCTCAGCCGGATTGTCGGCTGGATTGTCCGTGGCATTCTCGGTCGGCTTGGCATCGTCAGGCTTAGCCGGCTCGGCTGGCTTGGCGGGGTCTGTTGCCTTGGCGGGGTCGGCCGCCTTGGCGGGATCCGTCGGCGCGGCCGGATCGGCTGACTTGGCTGAATCAAGCGGCTTGGTGGGATCAGGCGGCAGTTCAGTCACCTTGTGCCGTCCTTGCTTGATGTCAGATTCGTACTTTTTCGCGACTTCGTCGTCGTTCACCTTATGCTTGGCTGCTTCGAGAAACGGCGTGAAATCAATCCGCAGCCACTGGAAAGCAAGTTTGTGCGGTTTGTGGAATCCGGGCTCCGCCTGCGACGGATCGGGGTCGATCGACTTCCCCTTCTCGAACAGCTCGCGCAGCTCCGCCTCGGACGGCTCCTCTTGCACCTGGGCGGCAAAGGGTGCGACATCGACCGGGTAGGCCTCGATCACGAATCGCCGATTCAGCCGGTTGTGATACTCCCAAATCTGGCCCGGCGTGAGGCTGAAGTATGGTGCCGCAGGGCTGTACAGCCCCGCCTGCGAAATGATGTTCGCATGGCGCGCCTTCAGATCGAAGGCGATCTGGTCGAGCAACTGATCGAAGCTGATCGGCATTCCCTCGGGCGATACATTCCTGAGAATTTGCGGCCATTCGGCGTCACTCACTTCCGGAATGCTGAGGGCCTGAATGAATTCACGGGCCGCCTGCCGATCGACGACGATTCCGAGCTGATCGGCTTTCTTGGCCAGGAGCATCGTGTGGACGATCATCTCCTCGTCTGAATTGCCGCCGATACCCGGGTCGATGAACTCGTGCGGCGGCGTTTCTTTCGAAAACACCTGCCCGTTGACGACCGGCGAACCGCCGCGCTCGACGACCTCGGAAATCAGGACCCGGAGGAAATTGACCGCGATTTGATGCGTCGTCTTCTTGAGCTGAAGCTCGCTGTCGCGGACGTCCCCGCCGACCCAAGTGACGGCAATCGGGTCCTGGTCGCGCCCGCGCCCGCCGCTGGCCGACTCAATCAGGTCAAGCAAGAACGGCCCGAGAACGAACGTGATCATGCAGACAACACCTAAAACGGCCAAAACTACCTTCTGGTGCTTCCGCAAATAGTTCATATGCCGACTGGCCATTTAGACACCTTCCTGACGGCCTTTGCTCTTCACCGTAGGCCCTACGGCTTGCCTCAGATTTCATCACGCGGGGGTGATGCCAACGATGCGACGGGTTGACAGTCGCCCCGTGGTGCGATTATTCACGTTCTACGCGTCCCTCGCCCAAACGGGTTGTGGCGCGCTGCGTGCCGAGATTGCGGGATTGTACGAGGAATTGACGTAAATTCAATCCCACTAGGACCTTGTTGCAATCCGCGTGGCGTGCCAGATTGCCCAGCCGGGGTGCGTGCGTAAGAATGCCGCCGGATGA
>JAKEHX010000616.1 GCA_022614795.1 Planctomycetaceae bacterium
CGCGCGTGCAAAGAAGCATCCATGCGTCAGTCTCCTTGTCAGAAATGGGTTACAATTCCTACCCGTTTCTGCTAGCTGACACAAGATTTCTTACAGGGCCCCCGGTCCATCAATTACGTACATGCGATCGCTGTCGTTTACTTTGTCACTTTCGTCGTCGTTATCCGGGTCATCATTGGGCTTCTCCCATAGGACTTCCCACGGAATGTCTTCTTCGAGAACGGGCATTGCATCGGTTGTCGTTTGGCCCCAACCACGACTTCTCCTCGACCTGGCCAGGTCAAACTCAACGCGAGCTAAAGTGCTTGCCACGTCTGTCGGCGTAACGGTGAACTGCAACAGAGTAACGTTTGCCACCCGCGCCCATGTCATCCCCATCCCTGTTGCGTACAGAATTGGCCTCAATCCCGTTCCCCCAAAATCCCTACTGACCCAATCCTGCAATTCGGCGTCCATGTCATCTCGCCACACTGTTCCAGCGAGTTCGTCCCAAGTTTTAGTCGAGAATTGCGAGGCAGTCAAAGTTGCCCAAACGCCGGTTGCCTTGACGATGTCGGGGTCAAATTCTGCATATTCCAGTTTCAGTTCGATATCGGCGACTGAACTGCTGGGATTGGTGATTTCGACCCAAATCGTCCGATTTCCGCCACCTCCCCATTGCGCCCACGTCGCAATGCCTGTTTCCGGATCGTAGGCGGCATCAATCTCGGTCTTCTTCTTGCTATCGCCCCACAGCCTAACGCGAGCGGCACCTTGTGTGACCGTCAAAGTAACAGCGCCTTCAGTGTACGGTATTGGCTTGTGAACAATGAGTTTCATCAGATCGACTTCGTCGCGGCCATGTCTATTCGCGCCGGTCCGCGTTTCCTCCACGCCGTTTCCGCCAGCAGCGCCCCCCGTGTGATCTTCCCAATCAGAGATCTCGTCCGCATCGGTGTCGTTGAGATTCGCGACGGTAACGGCTCCAGTTATATCCTCGTCAACTTCCGGAACTGCCTTTGTCGCGTTTTGGCCGTCGAAGATCGTTAGCTGCACCTCCGGCTTGTAGGCCAATGCCGTGAACACGACCAGGTCGCTGCTTGGTATGGGGTAAAGGGAGGGATTGAGCAGGTGCAACTCCATGGTGATCTGGCCGGCGGCGCGGGCTTCCAGATAAAGCGTCAGGTCCAGGGAGCTGGCGGCTGACCAGATGGCTGCGGGGCCAATGGGAGTTTGCACGAATGGGATGGGGTTGTTTTTGTTGTCCTGGCCATAGATCGCCGCGCCCGTGGGATGGAACGTGCCGGGGGTCATGGAATCGGTATAGGCCGGCGCGAGGAAGAGCCCGACGAACCACTGGGCATAGTTATCCACCTCCGGACGCTCGGCGGGAGTCCAGCGGAGGCGGAACGCTTCGAGGTCGTTCTCGTTTTCCACCGGCGTCACCTCATTGAGGGCCATATCGACAATCTCATTGAGATTGTCGTCGTCGCCATTGACCCCCACGTACGCGCCCGGAAACGCCGCTTCGATCGGATCGTCCGCCTCGTTGATTTCGCCGTTATTGTCCGCGTCGTTGTCGAGGTCGAGGAGGTACATCGGGGCGGCGTCGGACCACGTGAAGACCCCAAGGTCGTCGTCCTCGATTGTGACCGTGACCGGATAGGTCAGGCCGCTGGGCGGATAGGTGTGGATCCGCATGAAGGTCGCATACTGGAGCTGGGTGAAGATGTCGTCTTCGCTGCCGTCGCCCCAGTCGATTGTGACCGTGTGCACGTCGGCCGTTCCGGGATCGGACAGTGCGCCGGTCACGAAGAAGTTCGGACCACCCAGCGGCGTGTATACCCCCAGGTCCAGGTTGAATCCCGCCGGCGCGACGTTATGGACCGTGGCGGTCGTCTGGGCCGAAAGCTGCGTGCCATTGGTGGACACGTTGAGCACGATGGTAGCTACGTCGCTCGCCGTGCCGTTGCCGGGGGAAGCGCCGTCGTCGAAATAATAGTTGCCGATCGAAAAGCTGCCGTCGCTGCTGGTCCACAAGTTGACGCCCGTCCCCGTGTGGGTCGCGAAGCCGCCCCAGTTGATCGAGCCGACGAGGTGGTAGCTGGCGGCTGGCGAGACGACGCCGGTAAGCGTGAACGACTGCCCTTCGTTCAGAGTGCCGGGCGAAGCGAGCATGATGTATTGCGGGTTGGGACCGGGTGGGGGCATGCCCGTTTCGTTGATCGTCATGCCGGCGGAACCGGTGCCGATCGTCGCGTCGCCGGTGACGCCCGTGAGCTGGAGGCTGAAGGTTTCGCCTGAGTCGTACACGCCGTCCGCGATGGTGCTGACGTTGACCGACACCATGGGGGAGGTGGGCGAAAGAAAGACCGAGCCCGAAAGGCCGGTGTAGTCGCTCCCTTCCGTGGCACTGCCGGGGACCGTCTGGTAATACGCGGTGACGCCGCCTGCGGGCAGACTGCTCCCCTGAATGTTGAAGCTGGCCTGGCTCCCTTCGTTCACCGAGCCGGTGCTGAAGACGCTGACCGAGCCGGTGGGACAATCGCGGCGCTCGAGCCATTCGAGGCGGAGGGGCGTGAAGAATTGGCGGCGGGCAGCGCGTCGGACGGCACTGCTGGGCAAGCCAGCAGTGGCACCCCGGCGGGAGGCACGCCGGAGTGCAATCGACGACGAGGACGACGACGAGGACGAAGGATGTCCGACGGTGGCACGCGGAACGCCACGGAGGGCGTTCCCTACAGCGCGGACGAGGCGGCGAAGCATCGAGGACTCCGTGGTGCGAAAAGAGGATTGCCCCGGCGAGAAAGCGGAGGCAGTTTATCGCACGGAAAAGGAAATACAACCCAGCGCGAGGGGCGCTTTTGAAGAATTCCGTGTGGGAATGACAACCTATGTCATCGATCTCACGGCAGGGCGGCTCGGCGGAGCCTCGCCCGCCCGATCTTGTCCCATCCCGACCGGCTGCCCCGCCATACTTTCGGGGGCCCGACTACTACCGGTGGTAGGTCGACGTATATGGACATACAATATATAGTGGTATTGTTGACAGTATCGCGCGCGGACGGTAGATTGGGGCGGGTTGCGGTCAATTGCGGTTGCGCGCCGACAGCGGAAGCCAGGGGCAGTGAAGCCGCGGATGCCTTTGCCAAATCCATCTCGTAAGCAATACGACGGCTTTGTGAATTTGGAGAATCTGGGTCGTGATTAAACTTCTAAAGTTGCAGCGTGTTAGGTCAAGGTCATAAGGGATTGGCGCGTAACGAGTTGCGGAATCTAGCAGCCAGAATTATGGAGAGATTTGTGGGAAAAGTTTAAATCGGCAGAGGCGGGGCCGTCAGTTATGGGGCGAATCAGGTCGCTTGGTGGGCCAGCGAGAGCTGCCGCAAACAAACTGATCGTCCAGGTGCGCGACAGCTAGAGCCCGCCCATTTCGCATCAATTTCGGTTGATTTGTTGGGCGGCGGCGCGCTATATTTGCCGGCGGCCAATCGCTGCTACTACGAAGAGGACAGGCCCGTGGACGCGAGGCAAAGACATCATCCGAGTCTGCTCACTCGGCGCGCCGCGCTTCAGGCCGGAGCGATCGGCCTGGGAATGGCCGAGCTGTCGATGCTGCCGGCGATTGGCGCAGCAGCCCCTGCGCCGAAGGCCAAGTCAGTCATCTTTGTGTTTCTGACCGGAGGACTGTCGCAGCACGACGCCTTCGATCCCAAGCCAGACGCACCCGCGGAGATTCGCGGCGAGTTCAGCCCGATCGCCACCAGCGTGCCGGGAATTCAGATCAGCGAGCATCTGCCGCTTTTGGCAGCGCGCGCCCGTCGATTCGCACTGGTGCGTTCGATGAGGACCAACAGCGACGGGCATGAGTTGGCCTGTCACATGCTGCTCACCGGGCGGCTGGACCTGCCGGCGGGATTTACGCTGGAAAACGCGCCGAATGCGACGGAATGGCCCTCGATCCCCGCAACCGTGACCTACGCCCTGCGCGATCGTGGCACGGCCAGTCCGACGGCTGTCGTGCTGCCGCAGCCAAGCGTCAACGAAGCGGGCAAGGTCCGCCCGGGGCAATACGGCGGGAAGATGGGCAACCAGTGGGACGCCTGGCATGTGGATGTCGCTTCGCCTTGTGCGCTGGGCAACGGCGCTTGTCCGAATTGCTTTCGGTTCGAGGGAACGCCGTTTGAGCACGGTTCGGAAACCATCTTCGACACGCCGCGGCTCGTGCTTCCGGATGGCGGAGAAATTCGCCTCGCCGGGCGGGTCGATTTCCTGCAAAGCATTCAAGAGCAGCAGCTCGAGCTGGCGCGGGCCGCCGATCGCTTCGGCCGCCATCGCCAGCAGGCGCTGTCGGTGCTGACCGATTCGCGAATCCGCAGTGCGTTCGACGTTGAGAAGGCCGACGAGCGCACGCTGGCTCGCTATGGCAAGAATAAATTCGGCCTTTCCGTGCTGATGGCAAAACGACTGGTCGAAGGGGGCGTGCGGCTGGTGCAGGTGAACCTGGGCAAGAATTCGTCGTGGGACACGCACCGGCGGAATTTCGTCAACCTCAAGGAAAACCTGTTGCCGCCGCTCGATCAGTGCATCTCTGCTCTCTTGGACGACCTTGCCCAGACGGGCCTGTTGGACGAGACGCTGGTTATTGTGACGGGCGAGTTTGGCCGGACTCCCAAGATCAACAAGGATGCTGGCCGAGATCACTGGGGCCGAGTCAACTCGCTCCTCTTGGCCGGCGGGGGCGTGCGAGGCGGCCTTGTGATTGGCGCCTCCGACCGGTTGGGCGGCGATCCGCTGAGCGACGTGCAAACGCCGGAAAACCTGGCCGCCACGATGTACCAGGCCCTCGGCATACCGCGCGACGCCACCTGGACCGATACCGACGGCCGCCCGCACCAGCTCTTTCACGCTTCGCCGATTGCAGGGCTGATGTGACGCTTACGTCACGAACGCCTTGCGCATTGCACAGACTCGCTACTCGCCGTTTTGGGCAGCAGCCCGGCTCGCCTCCAAAATGCGCTTCCAGACGGCGGTGGCGTCGGGATACGCCGCGTGGCCCGTAAAGCAAAACTCCGGCGCCAGCGGAAGTAACTGGGTTTCAAAGATTTCGATAACGCGTGCGGCATTATCAGCGTGCCCCCAGCAGCGGTGCAGGATGTTGGACCCCAGCGGCTGGTCTGGGCGGCGGTCGTCGAAGGCAATGTCCCCCGTGAAGATCACCCGCCGGCCGCTGAGTTCCATCACGTAGATCACCGAGTCGGGGCTGTGCCCAGGTGCGAAGATCGCCTTGATCTTCACTCCGCAGAGCGTGATCTCGGCTTCGTCGCCGGCCCGCTTTAGCGCTAGCGGCTCGTCGATCAGGCACGGAACCCACAGGTTGTAGTCGCTCCAGGTAGGCATGACCCCGGTCACCGCGAAGGCCGCGCTAGCCGGAGCCACCACCTTCGCTCCTGCGGCCCGCCACAGGTACGCCGCTCCAGCGTGGTCGCCGTGGCTGTGGCTCAGGAGCACGTAGCGGATGTCCTGCGGATCAATGCCGGCCGCCCGGATACGCTCCCGCGTGGCGGCCTGGGCGGATACGCCGCCGGTGTCCACCAGGATTCCCCCCTCAGCGGTCTTGATGAGCCAAATGTCGCCGACGTACGCGTGCTCCGGCCCGCGCCGCCCCACCGAGTACACCAGCACTTCCTTGAACACCGGCCCAAACTCCGCGCCCGGCCGCGCTGCCTCCGCAGCCGGGAGCGACTTCCGCCAGACCTGGGCGCCATCGGCATTGAGCCGGACGATGCTACCGTCCTGCGTGCCGCAGACGGCGAACTTACCATCGGGGCTCCACCGCAGCCGGGCGGGCCCGCCGACCTGGAGTTGGGCGGTCACCGCGCCCTCCCGGTCGACGAGATACAGCCATCCATCCCAACACGAAACGAGCGCCCGTTTGCCGTCGGGATGGACCGCGAAATCGCTCACGGCGTCCGGGAATCGCCACGGAGATTTCCAAGCCTTCGCTGACACGTCGAAGATAAAGACGGTGTCGGCAGCCTCGTCGGCAGGGAGCCAGGGACAGCCCGCCAGCCCGCGGGCGAACCAGCTCGCCGGCACGCACCAGATCCATTCGCCGCTCCTGTCCAGATGCACGTCGAATAAACCGTCGGCGGGCAGCGCCAAGCTGGCCAACACATCGCCGCCTGTGGCCAGCACGCGCAACTGGCCGCGTTGCCGAGGGCACATCGCGATCGGATCGCGCGGACTCCAGCGCGGCAGGATCCGCTCCCGCCCAACCCGCGAGTGGCCCCCGTATTCGGCAACCGCCACCCTCGAACCATCCCCATTGACCGCCATCGACAAAGGAATGCGGAACGGCACGAGAGCCAGCGGCTTCAAATTGAAACTCTCAGCCAGCTCAGGGAAGTCGATGGAAGGTTCGGGAGGCGCGGGCGTCATCGCCGCACCAGCCGCCGGTCCCACGTCCCACAACGCTTTCAAGGTCGCTGCGCCTGCTTCAGTCCGCACCGATACTATCTCGTGCGGTGCGCTTTCGAAGAACCGCCCAGTTACCTTCGGCTCGACTCCGCGGAAGTCATGCACGGCGTAACCCAGTGCCAGCACTTTGCCATCCGCGCTGGCGGCCATCCGAAAGGGACGGCCCACGTTTAGCGATTGGGCCTTCCCACCGTCGTATTTGAAGACCGATCGGCTGTTGTTGGCATCGGCCGACGCGAAGACCGCCTCCCCGGCGCGGGTGAACAGGTCGGCGGGAATACTGGCCGGCCACCCGGTCTGCCAGTCGCCGCCGCCATAGCGCAGCCACCCTCGACCGCCCACGAGCGGCCAATCATACACATAGGAAATGGGGTCCTTCTCATGCTGGAACAGACCAACCGTAGACCCGACCGACGTCACGGGTCCGTACGTTAGCCCGATGGCGAACCCTCTCCCCTCGGCCAGCGCCCGAACCTGCGCGGGGGCCCACGTTTCGACGTACCGGCCCCAGGCGACGTCACCCGTCTCGGCCGACAGCAACCAGAAGTTGCGGTCGTGGCGGAAGGCCATCGTTCCCACGGCGAGAAAGCAGCCATCGTCGCTGACGTCCAGCGCCGACACGCTCTGCGGGGGCAGACGAGTGCCCTGGCGCAGCGGTGCAGGGACGCGACTGGTCCCACGGGATTCTCCGATCCGGATCGCTGGCGGCGGCTCCGCGGCCCTGGCCGCACCAAAATGATCAGCCGACTGCATCACCGAGAGACAAAGGACGATCCATATCGCAGACAGATAGCGGGGAATCATTGGAGTCTCTCGGCCGAAGGTTGGATCGTTATTGCCCGTGCGGCGCCTCGAATCCGGGCAGCGGTGAAAAAAACAATGAGAACATGCCGTTACCCAGCGCCATAGGGCGCATATCGGATTTTGCCTGGGGTGATGATTCATGACTGCCGGCAAGAATATTCCTCACACGCTGTCGGGTTTTGCCTGCCTTCGACGTTTCTTGTGTGGCTACACGGCGCAGTGCGTCCGGTCTAGCTACGCGGCGCCGTGCGATTCGCAAGGGTTGGGCACGATCCAGGACAACGATGCGGCTCCGCTGGTAACGATCAATGACATCTCGCAAATCGAAGGAGGGAACAGGCAAAACACCAGCACTGCCTTTACCGTGAGTCTGTCGGCGGCTGGCGAAAGGTTTGTCTTTGTCTCGTATTCCACGGCCAATGACACGGCGGCGGTCGCCGATAGCGACTACTTTGCCGCCAACAGCTCGGTCTCGATCGCACCCGGCCAGACGGCGGCCACCATCACCATCACGGTCCGCGGCGACAAGCGAAAGGAGGCCGATGAAACGTTCTTCGTGAACCTGACGGGCGCTACAAATGGTACGATTAGCGACACCCAAGGAGTGGGGACGATCGAGAACGACGACGGCGCAAGGGAAAGGCAAAGGCGGCGGGCAGGGGAACAACTCCGCTGCTGCCGCATTCCTGCCGGATGACTTGTTGCCGTCGGGCCGCAAACGAGAGTGATCGGAGTTTTCGCTTATGTCCGAAACGTATCCATCGCGCTCCCAAGCTCAGCTTGAGAGCGCGCCGCACACAAGCTCCGCTTCCGAGGCCAGTCAGGCGCCTCCTGGCGCCGCGCGCCAGCCGCCGCCTCAACCTCCTCCACCGGTCGCGTTCCACTACGCGCAAACCGACAGCTTCGCCGCGCTCTTGAATCAGCTCGGCGCATCGCTCTTGGTGAGCACCTACCAGGCCAACAAGCTGCTCGCCGTGCGGGCCAGCGGGCCGGGACTCTCCACCCTCGTCCGCACGTTCGACAAGCCAATGGGCCTGGCCGTGGACGGAGCCCGCCTGGCCATCGGCACGCGGAAGGAAGTCTGGTTCCTCCGGAACGCGCCCGATATCGCCCCGCGCGTCGAGCCGGTGGGCATGCACGATGCGTGCTTTCTGCCGCGGGCGAGTCATGTGACGGGAGAAATCGGGATTCACGAGGTGGCGTGGGCGGAAAACAGGAGCCAGGATCCGGGGGCCAGTAGCCAGCCGGAGCTGTGGATCGTGAGCACGCGGTTTTCGTGTCTGTGTACGTTGCATGCGGATTACAGCTTTGTGCCGCGCTGGCGGCCGCCTTTCATTACGGCGCTGGCCGCGGAGGATCGCTGCCATCTCAATGGCCTGGCCATGGTCGATGGCCGGCCCGCCTTCGTCTCGGCATTGGGAACGACGGACATTGCCGACGGCTGGCGGGCCGATAAACCGCGGGGCGGCTGCATCATCGACATCGCTTCCGGTGAGTTCGTGTGCCACGGTCTCTCGATGCCCCATTCGCCGCGGTGGCACGACCGGCGGCTGTTGGTGCTCGAATCAGGCACCGGCAGCCTGGCGGTCGTTGATCGCAGCTCCGGCCGCCGCGAAACAGTCGTAGAGCTGCCCGGCTTTACGCGCGGCCTGGCACTGGCCGGCAACTACGCCTTCGTCGGCCTGTCTAAGATTCGCGCCACGTCGGCCATGGACGGAGTTCCGATTGCCTCGCGCCGCGACGAGCTGAAGTGCGGCGTCGCGGCGGTCGACCTGCGCAGCGGCCGGCTGGCGGGAATGCTCGAATTCCAGACGGCGGTCGAGGAAATCTTCGACGTGCAGCTTCTCCCCGGCATCCGCTTTCCCGAGGTGATGGGCTTCCAGAAGGATTCGCTCCAGCACACGTTCATCATCCCTCCCGAAGGTCACTGACTCGCGGCCTGGATCAGTCCCCGCATGTAGCCGAGTGCAAACGCCTCCGCCGACCGCCGGCCGCCAACCATGTTCGGCAGATGGTCAGAGATCACTGCGCCCGTGTAACCGCTTTCGGCCAGAGCCCGCATCATGCGCGACATGTCCACGTAGCCG
>JAKEHX010000617.1 GCA_022614795.1 Planctomycetaceae bacterium
CTTGGAGTTTTGGAGCGCATTTTTCAAAGCGGCGACGAGTCGCCGCACTCCAATTCCAAAAAATTGTCACTTTTGCCATTGACCTGGGTTGTCGTGGGCCACTAACGTCCTCCGGCCATGGACTATTGTCGCGGAATCCCTGCGCTCGCACTCTTGGCCTGGGGGCTGGCTAGTGCCGTTGCTGTTGCCGCTGAACCGGCAGCCGGCGCCAAGTCGCTGCTCCTCCTGCGAAACGGTAACATTCTGGAGGGAGAAGTCACGCAGGCGGGAGACTATTACGTCGTTCTCCTGGGGACGAGCGAGGTCCGCCTGCCCGCTCGCGATGTCGAGGCTCAGGTCGCTTCGCTCGATGAGGCGTACCAACTCAAAAAGTTCGGCCTGTTTGGCCGCGGAGCCGATCCGCACTTGAATCTCGCCGAGTGGTGCTTGCGGCATGGCTTGGCGGCCCGCTGCGGCGAACAGCTTGTCCTGGCGAAGCACGTCGAACCGGAAAACCCGAAAATCTCCCAAATCGAGCGACGACTGGCGCAGGCCAGGGAAGTGAAGCCGCAAACCTCGCCGCAGTCCGCCAGGCCGGTCAGTTCAGTAACAGTCCGTTCGGACGACCTCGAAAAGGCGATTCGCGCGCTTCCCAAAGCCAGCGTCGAGCGGTTCGCCGCGGTCGTCCAGCCGCTGCTTGTCAACCGCTGCGGGGCCAACCAGTGCCACGGCGCGAATTCCAAGGCCGAGTTTCACGTGCTCCGTCCGCCCGCGGGTCAGGCTGCCAGCCAGCGGTTCACCCAGCGGAATCTTTACGCGGCATTGCAGTACATCGATCGGTCCAATCCGGACGAAAGTCCCCTGCTTGTCCTGCCGCAGAAGCAGCATGGCTCGTCGCTCATGGCGGTGTTCGACAAGCAGACGCAGAAGCAGCTCGACGAGCTGAAGGCCTGGGTCAAGCTGACGGTCGCGGCGCCTGGGCTGATTCAGCCCGAGCCGATCCAGCCGCCAACCATTCCCACAGGCGGGGCGGCAACGCTCTCGCAGCCGGTGACTGGGCCCGGCGTGCCGTTGCCCAACGCCGGTCAGCCAGCAGCAAATGACCCTTCAGCCGTGCAAGCACAGCGGCCCGCGATCGACGCCCCGGCGTCCGCTGTCCCCGCATCCAGCGGCGATCGCTTCGTGCCGCGCGATCCGTTTGATCCCGAGATTTTCAACCGGCGGATTGGCGCGAAGCGGTAAATGTCTAAGGAACGCTCAACGTGGGCCCAGGCAAGCAGACCAAACGAAAAGGAAGGCAACAAAGGCAACAAAGAGGTCCATCAACTCCACTTTGTTGCCTTTGTTGCCTTCTGTTCAAATTCCGCTGCATGCCTCGCGACACATGCATCAGCATTTCGTCGCGCCCAGCAGCCGCGGCCTACTTCGCTTGCCGGTGGATTTCCTCGACGATCGACGCTTCGACCTGCTCCGACCAGATCGTCGGCATCCCGTAATAGACCATCGCCCCGCCCCCTTCGTAGCCCCCCTCCGTCAGCACGCGCCGCGAGGGGATGTAGGCCATCACGTCGTTCGTATAACCGGCCATCCAGGTCTTCGTGCCGGCCAGCTCCGCCTTCAGGCGAATGGCGTAATCGACCACCACCTCGCCACCGAGAAAGCACCACTGCACCTGGCCGCCTGATTGCTCGCTGCCTAGCCGCCAAAGCTGCACGGGATAGGGATACGTTTGCGATAGCGGCCGGCCGGCATCGATGTCTTCCAGCAGCATCCTGGCCCGCATCGCCTGGTATTTGTTCTTATCCGTCGATTGCTGGACCAGCTCGTCGCGCGTCGGCAGCTTTGCCAGAACCAGCGGAATTTCGGCGTAACTCGTGGCGAGCTTCGGAGCGATCGGCGCGAGCGGCCCGGCGAGAATGCCGTTCACCGCAGCGCCCAGCATCCTGCCATATTTCTCAGCCAACTCGATTTTGCGGCGGGGAATCGGATTCTGATCGGCCCCGCAGCCGGCCCAAAACAGGGCGATGCATTCCGGGTGGGCCTTCTCGACCTCGATCTGGGCAAAGCCGGGGTAATCGCCCGACCACGCGTATCCGTCGAGAACCGTGGCATGGCAGGCGTAGCCAAACGCGACGGCCAGCAGCTTGCCATCCGCCGATTTCACGGCCAGCACTGGCACGTCGTGATCGGACGGGCCGACGATCTTGCCCTGCTCGCGGCGCATCGGCACTTCGGCCTCTTTGTTGTTGCGGCGATTGACGGCGAAATCGGTCGTGCCGCTGGCCCACTCGAGCCTGGCGGGCGCCAGGCCAGCGAGCGCCTTGCCCACTATCTCGACCACCGACGCATGCAAAAAGTCGGCATATTTGTGAATCAGCTCCTGCTGGGCCGGCTCCAGCGAATACTCGTGCATCGGCCGCAGATTGCGGGCTACGACCGGCCCGGAATGCGTGTGGGAGCAGTTGATTGCCACCTGGGCACTCGTCAGGCCGTACTTCTTGGCCAGCTCCTCGCGAATGCCGGTCGAGAGGCCCCGGTCGATCCCCACCAGGTCAACCGTCACAAGGACCGCCGGCTTGCCCGACCCGTCGTCCAGGGCCAAGGCCTTGGCCCACAGCTCGGTCATCTTGGCTTCCGCGGGCCGCGTGCGTGCGGCGTAGCCGGCCATCCACATGAACGACTGCGGCGTGATGTTCGCCTGGGCCGCGCCAGCCTTCCACGACTGTGCTTTCGCGGTTCCCACACCGCAGATGACGAAGGTCAAAAGTGCGCTGCAAATGATCCTGAACATTGCTGGTTCTCGTGTGCCGGTCGCTCGCGTCGCGAATGCTTTGTGATGACACTTATGCCAATTCAAAAATCGCTTCGACTTCGATCGTCGCGTTGCGCGGCAGCGAGCCCAGGCCCACGGCGCTGCGCGCGCCGATGCCGTGCTCCTGTCCCCAAATCTTGCCCCAAAGTTCGCTGCACCCGTTGATAACTTCGGGATGATTGGTGAACTCGAGCGTGCAGTTGACCATGCCCAAGGTCTTGATTACGCGTTTCACGCGGTCGAGGCTCCCCAGGTTGGCCCGCAGCGTCGCCAGGATCGCCAGGCCCGCGGCTTCGGCGGCCTTCTTGCCCCCCTCTTGATCGACGTCCGCGCCGACGCGGCCCGTCATGATCGATCCGTCGGGCTTGAGCGAGACGTGGCCCGAGACGTAGGCCATGTTGCCGGCGATGACAACCGGCTTATAGACGCCGCCGACTTTGGGGGCGGGTGGAAGCTGGATCTTCAGCTCGACAAGTTTTGCTTCGGCGCTCATGGCGGGCTCCCAGTGGCAAGAGGGCAGGCAGGAAATTCGCCCCGAATATAACGCGGCCCGCGCACGGGCGAAACCGGCTCAGCGGCATGGGTTGGAGCTTTCTGGTCACGCGGGCGGATTGCGTCTCGTCCGTCCCGAAGCTGGCCAACGTAACGTGCAAATGCCGATGGTCACGGCGTCTTGCCCATCTCAGTTACCATGCGAATGCACTCGAAACGGGTGCATGAGGAACAAGCATTCCTTCAAATCCATCCGCCGACTGGCTGAAAGGCTCCTCATTCCCGAAAAAATTCGCAGAATTCCCGCCCGCATTCTGGCACAGACCGCGATTAGGGATATGACGGTTTTCGCACGTTTGGCTGGCACAGCCCGCGCTCGGGTGGTTCACACTCCGAGATGCGGTGTCAGGTAGCAGGCGTCGAGAATCGCCGGCAGCGTTTATCACTGCACAAGTCTCTGCATGGACGACTTTGCGCCGGCACGAAGCCTTTGAATCTCCTGTGTCGAAGTCCTTCCAAGGAGGTGCTGCGTGGCCGCTATTGTCAAGAAGCCGCGTTCGAACCAAAATCGCAAACGCCGAAGGTCCAAGGCGAGGCGAGTCCCGCTGCCTACATCGAAGCTCGGACTGGAACTCCTGGAACGGCGGGAAATGCTGACAGGCGACCTATCAGCCGCCCAAGCCGCGCTCGACCAGACGTTGGCTCAACTCAATACAGCCGAGCAGAATGCTACGGCCGCTCGCGACGCGGCCATCGCCGCCGCCGATCAGGCACGCTCTGCCGTCTATAGCAGCGCTACCGCCACGGCCAACGCCGCCGAAGCAGTTGCCTGGAGCAACTACGACAGCGACGTACAGACGGCCAATGGGACTTATCACACAGCTGCCGATCCTGCCTACAACAGCTATGTCACAACATTCAATTCGGCCCAGGATGCATTCAATGCAGCCGTAGTGACTGCGGACAGTACCTACGCAGTCGCTTATGCAACTGCCGACGCCGACTACACTGCTGCCGTGAACGCAGCCGACGGTGCCTATAACACCGCCGTCGCCGCCGCTGACGGCACATATAAC
>JAKEHX010000618.1 GCA_022614795.1 Planctomycetaceae bacterium
CACCAACCGCAGCCTGATCGCCGGCCTGGAGGCCCGCGGGGCGCACGTCGTCAATGTGCGGGTCTATCAGTGGGACCTGCCCCTCGACACGCAGCCGCTGGCCGAAAACATCCGCGCGATCGCGGCCGGCCAGCGGGACGTGGTTATGTTCACCAGCGCCCACCAGGTCGCAAATCTGTTGCGCCTGGCCCAGCAACTTGGCCTGGAGCCTCAACTCCGCGACGCGCTCGCGCGAACGGTCGTGGCCTCCATCGGCCCCACCACGAGCGAAATGCTTCTCGACCACGAGCTGCCGGTCGATCTGGCCCCCGACCATCCGAAGATGGGGCCGCTCGTGGCCGCGGCTGCCGAGCAGGCGAAGTCGATTCTGGAGCGTAAGCGGCGCGTTAGCGTCTCAGGCAGTCAGCCGGAACCGGAGGCGGCGAGCAACCCGCTCGACACGGCCGCCCCCTGGTACAACAGCCCCTTCATGCGGGCCTGCCGCTGCGAGCCGACCGAGTTCACGCCGGTCTGGTTGATGCGGCAGGCGGGGCGGTACATGGAGGAATATCGCCAGGTCCGCGGCCACACGAGCTTTCTCGACCTGTGCAAAAACCCCGAACTGTGCAGCGAGATCATGTGCACGGCGGTCAAGCGGCTGGGGGTCGACGCGGCGATTATCTTCTCGGACCTCTTGCCGATCCTCGAGCCGATGGGGCTGGAGCTCGACTTCGCCAAGGGGGAGGGGCCGGTCATTTACAACCCGGTGCGGGCGCCTGCCGATGTCGATCGGATTTTGGAGCTGGAAGATCTCGGCGCGCTCGACTTCGTGTTAGAGACCGTCCAACGCACGCGGGCCGACCTGCCGGCGAACATCCCGCTCATCGGCTTTGCGGGCGCGCCGTTCACGCTGGCCAGCTACACGATCGAAGGGGGATCCAGCCGCAGCTACCTCCACACCAAGACGCTGATGTACCGCGACGAAGGGGCCTGGCGGACGCTGATGCAGCGATTGGCCCGGTCGATCACGCGGTATCTGAACGGGCAAATCGCCGCCGGGGCCCAGTGCGTGCAGCTTTTCGACTCGTGGGTCGGCTGCCTCGGCCCGGACGACTATCGCCGCTACGTGCTGCCGTATGTGAAGCAGATCACTGGCGGCCTGACACCCGGCGTGCCGGTCATCAACTTCGCGACAGGCAACCCGGCGCTATTGCCGCTGTTGGCCGAAGCGGGCGGATCGGTGATCGGCATCGATTGGCGGGTGCGGCTCGACGAGGCCTGGAAAACGGTCGGCTACGACCGGGCCGTGCAAGGGAACCTGGACCCGCTGGTCTTGCTTGCCGGCCACGACGAAATTCGCCGCCGCGCCAAGGAAGTGCTCGACCACGCCGCGGGCCGCCCGGGCCACATTTTCAACCTGGGCCACGGCGTCGTGCAGCAAACGCCGGTCGAGAACGCGATCGCCCTGGTCGATGCGGTGCATGATCTGAGCCGCCGCTAAGTGGGGCAGGTTTTCAACCTGCCATGAACAAGTACCAACCTTGGCAACACGATCTATGGATGTCCCGTCGGCCTTGTCGCAGCTCGATGCAGCCGTGGCGGGCAAAACGCTCACTCCCTCCGCCGCGGCCAACATTCGCCAGTGGCTCACGCAGCCGCGGTATGCGGAGTATGCGCCGCAGGTTGCCGAGCACATCGCGGCCGGCAAATGGAAAGAGTTGGACGACGTGTTCTGGACGGTCATTCCATTCGGCACGGGCGGCCGGCGCGGGCGGATGTACCCCATCGGCTGCAATGCCATCAACGACCGGACGATCGGCGAGAGCGCGCAGGGGCTGGCGGAGTATGTGAAGACAGAGGGTGCGCGACCGCACCACTCACCACTCACCACTCACCACTCACTCTCCTGTGCCATCGCCTACGACACGCGCCACAATTCGCGCCGCTTCGCCGAGTTGTGCGCCGAGGTCATGGTGGCCAATGGCTTTCGGGTCTATTTCTTGGGCAGTTACCGCAGCACGCCGCAATTGTCGTTCCTGGTCAGGCACAAAGGCTGCGCGTGCGGAATCATGGTGACGGCCAGCCACAATCCGCCCAGCGACAACGCGGTCAAGGTCTATTGGTCCACGGGCGGGCAGGTTGTTCCGCCGCACGATGCGGGAATCGTCGAGCGGGTCATGCAGGTGCACCAGATCAAGCGGGCCGATTTTGAGGAAGCCGTAAAAGCGGGCCAGATTGAGCTCTGCCACCATGAGATTGACGTCGACTTTGGGTACAAGGTGATCGAGCAAGGTTTCCCTGGCCCGCGCAAACTAAAGATCATTTACTCCCCTCTGCATGGCGTGGGTGAATTCGCCGCGGTTCCCGCACTGGAAAATGACGGATTTGCGGACATCGAAATCTTCGCCCCGCACGGAGTAGCGGACGGCGACTTCCCCAACGTTCCGGGACACGTTGCCAATCCTGAGAATCCGGCAGTCTTCGACGCCATCATCGAGCGGGCGAAGGAGGTCCAGGCCGATCTGATCCTGGCCACCGACCCAGACTGCGACCGGATGGGCTGCGCGGCGCCCAAGACAAAAAATCCGGCTGGCGATTGGGGCCCATTCACCGGCAACCAGCTCTCGGCCCTGCTCGCTGATTTCGTCTGCGAGCAGCGGAAGAAGACGGGCCGGCTCACCAAGGAAAGCTTCCTCGTGACCACGCTCGTCACCACGCCGATGATCCGTCGCATCGGCGACAGCTACGGCATCCGGACGCTGGACCAGCTGCACGTCGGTTTCAAGTGGATTGCTCAGCAGGTTGACGTCGCGGGTCCTGAGAACTTTGTCTTCGGCACGGAAGAGTCGCATGGCTTTATGATCGGGCAATACGTACGCGACAAGGACGGGGCCGCCGCCTGCATGCTGATGGCGGAGCTGGCTGCCGCGGTGAAGGCCACCGGCAAGACGCTCTTCGACCGACTCGAGTCGCTTTATTGGCAACACGGCTACCACGGCGAGCGGCAGGTGAGCATCTTCATGACCGGTTCGGCCGGAATGGCGCGGATGCAGTCGCTCATGCAAAAGCTGCGGACAAGCCCGCCCAATTCGCTCGGCGGCATTCCGGTCCGGCAGGTCCGCGATTACTTAAGCTCGACCCAATGGCAAGTCGAAGGGCCCCCGACCGTCGAGCCTATCGGGAGGCTAACGCCTCCCGCTCGCCTGAATGCGCCGCGCGGCGACATGGTCATCCTCGACCTGGCCGAAGAGGGGCACTACGTTGCCATCCGGCCCAGCGGCACCGAGCCCAAGGTGAAGTTCTACCTGTTCACATTCGTGCCGGCCGAACAGTTGCATCTGCTGGCCGCGGCCCGCCAGGAGATGAATGGCCGACTGGACGCCATCGAGGCGGACCTGCGCAAGCTGGCGGAAGCAGTCTGACATGGCCGACTGTCAAATCAGCACGCCACGCAAGCGTGGGACGTGGCACCCGCTGGTCAGGGCTTTGACTATGTCACCCGCCGCCGCTCTTCATCGAGGCGCTCGTAGAGAAACGTAATCGCCCGCTCGGCCATCCGGTTGTAGTACTCGAAGCCGTGTCCGCCGCCGCTGGTTTCCAGGTCGCAGACGTGCGGCACGCCGAGCGACCAGAGCTTCATCCGCAAGCGGTCGGCGCTTTCGTGCCAGCGGTGATCGGCCGGGTCGCAGCAGAAGAACTGGTGCCGCGGCCAATTGAGCGGGTGGATGTGCAACAGGGCCGTGTCTTGCCGGGCCGCCTCGGGATCGGGGTACATCTGCGGGATCGTCTCGTCCCCCTCGTTGTAGCGCTTGTGGTAATCGATCGCCGGTGAAATCGCCGCGACCACGGGAAAGAGGTTGGGGAACTTGTAGGCAAAACGGAGCGCCCCCTGGCCCCCCATGCTCGTGCCCAACAGGCCAATCTGCGGCGGCTTGCTGGCGAAGCGCTGCTCGATCAGTGGCAGCACGTTGCGCAGCACGTGCTCCTGCGCTGTGATGCGTGGATCGAATTCGTGGCAGATTTTGTCGGTCCACCAACTGCGCTTGGTCACCGGGGCCACAACCGGCAAGCCGCGGCGGTTGAACTCGTCGACAAACGCCGGCTTGTCGCTGAGGCGATTGAGGTGCACTCCGTGCAGGTAGAGGACGACGTAGCCGTGCGGGTTGCGCTCGCGCGGCTCGTAGAGGTCGCACTCGTGGCCAGCGAGGGATTGGGTGGTCCACATCAGCGGTCAGAGGTCAGAGGTCGGAAGTCGGAGGTCGGCAGTCGGAGGACGGATCAGAGGCTGCCGATCTCCGACTTCCGATCTCCGACCTCCGATGTAACATTTTTCCCCCCTTTCCGCCTGACAGGGTAGTGGTCCGGTGTTTCGGTCCACCCAGAAATGACGCAACCTTAAGTCGGAAAGGACTTTACAATGAAACGCAACTGGTTAATTTACGTCTCGATCGTGGCGGCCCTCGTGGCCGGCATGGTCTGCAGCACCGCTTTTGCCGAAGGCAAAAAGGGTATGCAATTCGGTGGCAATAGCTTCCGCTCCAGCAACGGCAGCGGCAACAGCACGCCGAAATTCCAGCAGTTCAATGGCAACAACAACGTCATCCGGTCGCAAAACCTGGGTGGCACTTTGGGCGGAACTGGCGGCGGACTTCAGTCGCAAGGCTTCCCGAAGACCATCAAGAACCCGAATATCGGCTCGACCATCGGTCAGGGCGGACAGGGACTCAGTGGCATCAAGGTGATGCCGCGTGAACACTCCCCTAGGATCAACACCGTTCCCGGCCTCGGCCAGGCAATTGGTGGTAACGGCAAGCCGCCGCAGATCCATATCGACCCGAAGTTCGGTCAGTCGATTGGCGATGCGGTCAGGAACAAGGGGAAGATCGACCCGGGCTTCGGCGCCGGCAAGTCGATCAACGACGCGATCCTCGGCGGCAAGATCAAGATCAATCCCGGCTCCGGTGCCGTGAAGGCGATCAACGACGCGGTCCTCGGCAAGCATTGCATCCCCGGATGCGATCCGAAGCCGTGCGATCCGTGCAAGAAGCACTGCAACAGCTGGTGCGGTCCTACCTGGTGGTGGTCGCCTTGCTGGGATCCGTGCTACAAGTCGTGCTACTACCCGTGCACGGTGTATGCGTATCCTCAGGTGATCGTGATCCCCGTGCAGACGGTGGTCGCCGGCGTCCCAGTGGCCCCGGTCGCCGAGCAGCTGATGCAGGTTCCGGTCGGTGCGACGATCACGCTCCAGGGGAACAACCTGGGCGATCAACTGGGCATGCTGGTGTTGCAGATCGACAAGATCTCGCTCCCCGCCCAGGTGAACGAGTGGAAGCCTGACGCCGTGAACGTCACGCTGCCGATGCTCGGACTGGCCGGCCCGACCAAGGCCCAGCTGTGGATGGTCAGGGCTGACGGCTCCGTGGCCGCTCAGGTCGCCGTCGAACTCCTGCCGGCTCAGCAGCAAGCTGCTGGGGCGGTTGGCCAGGCTGCTGCCGGCCAGGCCGCTCCTCAGGACGCTGCCGCGGCAGCCCTGAGCGCGATCCAGTAAATTGAAAACTGGCAAGCAAGTGTGCCAGATCAAGAGCCGGGGGCACTAGTGCCCCCGGTTTTTTGTTGCGCACTACGCCTTGAACCGGTAACCCATGTACGGCACGGTCTGCACGTAGTCGCGAAAGAAGCCCAGTTGCTCGCGCAAGGAGGCGATGTGCTGCTCGACCGCTTCCTCCGAGACGGGAATCCGCTCGGTCGTCACAACGGCTGCAATGCTTTGCGTGGAGAAGGGGTAATAGGGCCTGCTGGCCAGCAGCATCAGGATGCGGAATTCCACCTCCCCGAGCTGGAAAGGTTCCAGGCCCAGGGCGATGCGATAGAAAGGGGGCGGAGGCTTTTGCTCCTCAATCTGCCCCTGGCGACGTGCCGCCTCGCGGACAAACTCCGCGAAGTCGGCGAATTGCAGGGTGATCGTTTCCGCCGAATTGCTTGCGCCGTTCATCACCCTTCATGATACCGCCGAGCAGCCGTAGCTGAACTCGCCAGAGTTCAGGCGGGACTTCCTGAAGTCTGGGCGACTTCAGCTACGTGTTTTGCCGCTTAGGGCTCAATCAGAATCAGCACGCGGATGGGCCTGGCCGGATCGAGGGGAGCGGCGGGCGGCTTGATTTCGGCCAGCAGGGCGGCGGTCTTTTCAAGACGGAACTTGTCGGCCGCCAGGCGCTGTGCGAAGTGCTTGGGCGGAGGAGGACCCGTGGGAGGAAACTCGCCTTCGCTTTCCGCTTCAAGAACGACGCGGCCGCACATCAGTGGCGCGATCTCAAAGGGCCCGGCTGACGTGGGTGTCCGCGGCGCGGTCGCCAGCGCCGCGATGGCCTGTTCCAGCTTGTCGAGCGGCGCGGTGACAAAAACTGCGTCGGCCGCGGCAAGCGTTGCGTCGAGCTTGCCCGCGGTCTTCTCGGTGAATTTGTTCTGATAGGCGGTCGCAATGCTAAACGCGCCGGTGCTCTCGTCGGTGGCCTTGCGCGTGCCCAGGCCGGCAGCGGCGAAGGCCGCATCGAGCGCCTCGCTCGGCGATTGGCCTTTGCCCAATCGAATTCGCAGCACCAGCCCATCGCCATCCTGCGGGATGGCCTGCCGCAGGATGGCCAGGGCCTTCTGTGCAGCCAAAGGATCGACGGGCTGCGGAGCAATGCCGTTATTCTTGACGACCGTTCCGCCGCCCGGAATCGTTACGGGCCGGTTGAAAGTCCACACCATGAATGCGACGGCTGCCGCAACTGCTGCCACGCCTGCCAGCGCGGCGGCAATTCGCCGGCCCCGGCGAGGCTTGCCGGGAGCGGAAATGTCTGCCAGCGCTGCCGCACGGGCGACGCTGCCCGGCGTGAGTTCGCCATTTCGCACGGCCTCTGCGGCACGCACCGCCTGGATGACGCGCTCGGTGAATTCGCTTTCCGCGGCAATGCGCGGCAGCTCGCGCACCTGGCTGCTGAGCACGCGCAGCTCGTCCAATAGCTGACGCGCCTCGGGATCGGCCGCCAGATGCGACTCGATCTGCTCACGCTCGGCCGGCGAGAGTTCGCCGTCGAGGTAGGCGCTCAGGAGTTCGTCGGAGTAATCCAGGGGCATGACTCTCGCAATCCTTTCCGCCTGCGTCTCTTCCGCTAACGGACGGCACACG
>JAKEHX010000619.1 GCA_022614795.1 Planctomycetaceae bacterium
AGACGATCGACCGCGAGGCTCCCGAGCGGATCGAAGTTCCCAGCGGCAGCCGAGTGACGCTGACCTACGAACTGGATCGGCCGCCCGTCCTCGCGGTTCGCATTCAGGAGGTGTTTGGCCTGTCCGAGACGCCGCGAATTGCGGGTGGCCGCGTGCGCGTACTCATGCACTTGCTCGCGCCGAACATGCGCGTGGCTCAAGTGACCGACGACCTGGCGAGCTTCTGGGCCAAGACCTATGCCTTGGTCCGCAAAGACCTGCGGGCCCGATATCCGAAGCACGTCTGGCCCGAGGATCCTTACACCGCTGTAGCGCAGCGGCGGCCAACGAAACGGTAGGGCGCACGAGCGCAACGAAATGCACCCATGTGGTTGAAGGCGCTGGTTCGTGGTGCATTTCGCTAGCTCATGCACGCTACTGCCGCACGGCCACGCTCTCGCCCTTTGCCCCGCGCAATTCCTTGCGGAGCTCCTTCCGCCGCTCTTTGGGCAGATACTCCCGCTCGGCCAGCTCGGGGTCGTATTGGGTCCAGCTTTCCCGCATCGACGGGGCCTGGACGCGGCGGACGACTTCGCCGTCCTGCCACACCGCCAGGTAGCCCCCTTCGCGCCAGTCGCGCTCGGGCAACTGTGTGGGGTTCTTGACCAGCCGCCAGGCCCGGACCATGTACCGGCTGTGCTCCGGCGACCAGTCGTAAAAGATGACCTGGTCGAAGACGAGCCGCCCCTGCTCATCGTAGAAGTGGTTGACCTCCATCAGGTCAACCCGTTCACGGGCGACATCTTCCGTGGGGTTCAAACCTAAAACAACAACGATAGCGCCGACAGATTGAAATAGTGGACTCACCATAACCTCCATGCTGCAGGTGAGGACTTCGCGGTGTGACTCCGTGGTTACGCGTTGTCTTTTAGTATCGGAAGCCGCCTGCAGCGTCAATAGAGTTTTTCTGGTGCCAATGAAAACATACCTCAAAAAATTCTGAGGGCAGTTTGCAAAGAGTGTGCCAGAGTGTCTTTTTCCGTACATCCCCGACCCGGCCCGGCAAACGCTGCGGATTATGGCGAAATCCCGGCCTCAAATTGCATCGCTGCGGCCCGCCGCAGCGGGCCGCTTGACTCGCGGCGCGCGTCTCTAGAATTGCCGTAGCCGCATTTTCAGGCACAGGGAGCACAAGAATGTTTCAGTCGCCATGCGTTTCGGCACACCCTATCCCGGCAAACGACTCCACCGACAACCCGATTCAGCAGCCGCTCTCTCCGCAATCGGCGGCAAACCGCACCGACGGCGACCTGCTCGACGCCTATTCGCAGGCCGTAATCAACGTCGTCCGGCAGGTCGGCCCCAGCGTCGTTTCGGTCAGCGGCCGGCCGCACGAATCGCGGCAAGGCATGGGTTCGGGATTCGTCATCACGCCTGACGGCTTTGCCCTTACCAACAGCCACGTCGCGGCCGGACGAAAACGCCTGCGGGCAACCACCGAAGAGGGCGACGGCCTGGACGCCGAGCTGATCGGCGACGATCCCGCGACTGACCTGGCCCTCATTCGCCTGGCGGCCCGCGACCTGCCGCACGCCGAACTTGGCGACAGCGACGCCCTGCAGGTCGGCCAGCTAGTCATCGCGATGGGAAATCCATTTGGATTCCGTTCCACTGTTTCGACTGGCGTCGTTTCCGCAATCGGCAGGGCCATGCGCAGCCAGGAAGGACGGCTGATCGAGAGCATCGTGCAGCACACAGCCCCGCTGAATCCGGGCAACAGCGGCGGGCCGCTGGTCGATAGCCGCGGCCGCGTGGTGGGCATTAACACGGCGATCATCGCGATGGCCCAGGGACTGGGCTTTGCCGTGCCGGCTACGACGGCCCGCTGGGTCGTCGGCGAGCTGTTGGCTCACGGCCGCGTCAAACGACTCTCGTTGGGAATCACCGCGGCGATCGTCTCCCTGCCGCGACGACTGGCGCACGACCTCGATTTGCTCGTCGATCAGGCGGTGGAGGTGGTCGAAACGCGCCCGGGCGGACCTGCCGCGCTGGCCGGCATCGAGCCGGGAGACCTGATCGTCTCCGCGGCTGGCCGGATCGTGGCCAGCACGGACGACCTGCACCGGGTGCTGGGCACGATGGCACCAAGTGGCGAGGTCGCGCTTCAGGTGGTTCGCGGAGAGACGATGATCGAAATCGCAGTCCGCCCGGCCTAGTGCATTGTGCGTTGGCGATCCCGTTTCGAATGACCAATCACCAAGTCTCAATGACCAATGCCGCGTGTCTCACATTGGCCATTGGTGCTTGGTCATTGGACATTTCGGCACTGGAATGGTCTGGCCGGTTTTTTCACGATTTGCGATACTTTTGTGGCAATTCGCAGGGCGCACCGGCGCCCTGATTGGCGGCCAACTCACGGATGACAGCGGCCCATGCGAGTGTTCTTCTCCGTCGGCGAGCCCAGCGGCGACCTGCACGGCGCGAATCTGATCGCCGAACTGCGGTGCTTTATGGATCGCGGCTCGCCGCTGGAGGCCGTTGGTTTCGGCGGCCCGCGGATGGCGGCTGCGGGGTGTGAGCTGCTTGCAGATATGACTGAGCTGGCGGTGATGGGCCTGTTTCCGGTCTTGGCCAAACTGCCGCGGTTTTTTGAACTGCGCGACCGGGCGGTGGCTTACTTTCGCGACCAGCGGCCCGACGCCGTGGTGCTGATCGACTATCCGGGATTCAACTGGCACATCGCGCGGGCCGCGAAGGATGCCGGCATTCCGGTGTTCTACTACGGCCTGCCACAGCTTTGGGCGTGGGCCCCGTGGCGGGTGCGTAAGGTGCGCGAGCTTGTCGATCATGCGCTCGTCAAGCTGCCGTTTGAGGAGCGCTGGTTTCGCGATCGCGACTGCAACGCGACGTACGTGGGCCATCCGTATTTCGACGAGCTGCGCAGCCAGCGGCTCGATCATCCGTTCCTCGATCGGCTGGCGATGCAGCGCGGCCGGCTGGTGACGATCCTGCCCGGTTCGCGCACCGTGGAGGTAACGAGCAATCTGCCGCAGCTCTTGCGGGCGGCCCGTTACGTGCAGCGAGAAGTGCCAGGCGTGCGATTGGCCGTGGCCAGCTACAACGAGCGGCAGGCCCAGCGGGCGCGGCGCATCGTCGAGCGGTCGGGCACTACCGCCGACGTGTACGTGGGGCGCACGCCCGAACTGATTCTTTCGGCCCAAGCCTGCCTGGCGTGTTCCGGGTCAGTCTCGCTGGAGTTATTGTTCCATGCCAAACCCAGTGTGGTTCTTTACTCCGTACCGTGGTGGACGTATGCCGTCGTCCGCCGGCTGGTGAAGGTGCGCTATATCACGCTCGTCAACCTCCTTGCGACAGACCAGATCTACGCCGACGCCGAACATCCCGCGCCCTACGATCGGCACAAGCCCGGCCACGAAGACGTGCTGCTGCCGGAGTATCCAACCTGGCGCGACCGGTCGGCCGATCTCGCGAGCCACGTGATCGAATGGCTCACCGATGAGCCCGCGCGGCAGCGGGCGATTGCCCGGCTGACGGAACTGCGCGACCGCGTCGCTCAAGGAGGCGCAAGCGCGCGGGCGGCGGAGTACATCCTGGAGCACATGAGCCCGCACGAGACGCAGACCTTGCCGATCGGTATTGCCAGCGAGCGGGCGGTGTACCGCAAGGCGTCCTGACAGCCGGCCGCTGCGGCCTATAATTGGCTGTGACACTGCAAATCCCGCACTTTTTGGGCCGCCTGTCGTGATCCTGGCCGAGCCGCAACGCACCGCCTACGACATCAACTTTCAGCTGCTCGGGTTCCCGGTGCGCATTCATCCGCTGTTCTGGCTGGTGGGTTTTCTGTTGGGCTACGGCGGCGGCGGCCAGCCTGATGGATTTGCGATTCTGACTTGGGTGCTGGTGGTATTCGTGTCGATCCTCATTCACGAGCTCGGCCATGCTTTGATGTTCCGGCGGTTCGGCGAAGAGGCCCACATCGTGCTGTATTGGATGGGAGGGCTGGCGGTGCCCGGCGACGATGCTCCTCATTCACCCTGGTCGTCATATTCTTCCTCGAAGTTCGGCCGCCGTGCTCGCACGCCTGCCGAGCATATCCTGATTTCGTTTGCCGGTCCGGCGGCGGGCTTTATCTTCGCGGCGCTAATCATCGCGGGAGTGTTTGCCTCCGGCGGATCGGTGCAGCCGACCATCAGCCAGTCGTACATTCCGGGATGGGACGTCGAGTTGGGCGGCGTCATGGAGGGCAATTTCAATCTGCTCTTGCTGGTCGACTTGCTGCTGCAAGTCAACATCTGGTGGGGCGTGATGAACCTGCTTCCCATTTTTCCTCTCGACGGCGGGCAGATCGCGCAGCAACTGATGATCGCCAGCGATCCATGGGGCGGCATCGTGCGATCGCTGTGGCTGTCGATCATTGTCGCTGCTGCGGTCGCCGTAATCGGAGGAGCATTGTTTCGCGAGTGGTTCATCGCGATCATGTTTGCCTCGCTCGCCGTGTCGAACTATCTCACGCTTCAGCAAGTCAGCGGCGGCGGTCGTCCGTGGTGAGCCGCGCCATGCATCGAGAAGCGCGTCGCGCTGGTCGTTCAAGCATCTGAAAAAGTTCCACAAGAATTGCGCAGTTCCTATTGACCAGTGGCGCGAGAAACGGAAGATGGATGCAAGCTGTGACTGTCAGCGTTGCTGGCATAGCGGCGCAAGCGACAGCGTTAGGAGTTCATAGCGGCCCATTGCATGCGGTCAGCGGCAGACGGATGTCGCCGCGATTGCCTGCCCCGCGCTGCGGGCCGGGCCGCTTGATCGAGAGGCGGATGAATGAGTGCTGGGTGTCAGCGCCGTCGCCGCCATGGACCTGTTTTAACGGAGGACGAACTGTGGCCAAGAAGAAAGCTGCCAAGAAGGCGAAGAAGAAGAAGAAGAAGTAGCGAGTTCAAGCTGGACGACGCTACTAGCTGGACTGCGTTGCTTCTTGGACGAAGTTGCTACTTGGACAAGGAGGCCCAGGCCACTGGGTTTTCCCAGCGCTAGTCGGCCCTTAGTCGCTTGGGCACGATGCCTGTGGCGACGGATGACGGCCTGTTAGCTGCGACTGCGAAACGACGAGAAAGAGCCGCCAAAACAAGGGCTTGTTCTGGCGGCTCTAGTTTTTTGGCACTTGCGATACGCCAAATGCGGGCAGCGTCTTTTTTCAGCCTAGCGTCGGCAACTGGAGCATGGGCGGTTTGACGGCGGCCGACTGGGCCAGATTGCGCACGAGCGCGTTCACGATCTTTGTGAGATAGGGTCCGACGGTCTTGTCGCTGAAGTTGTCGTCGGTCGTTCCCGCGTCGCCATGCACGCGAATCTGCATGTTGAGCGGCACCTCGCCCAAAAACGGCACGTTCAGCTCCTCGGCCCGCCGGCGAGCGCCGCCGCTGCCGAAAATGTCGTACTTCTTGCCGCAATCGGGACAGACGAAGCCGCTCATGTTCTCGACCATCCCCAGCACGGGAATGTTTACCTTGCGGAACATGGCGATGGCTTTCACCGCGTCCAGAAGCGCAACATCTTGCGGCGTGCAGACCACGACCGCGCCCGACAGCGGCAGCATCTGAGAGAGCGTGAGGGCGATGTCGCCCGTGCCCGGGGGCATGTCGATGATCAGGTAGTCCAGCTCGCCCCAAGCCGTGTCGCGGAGAAACTGAGTAATGGCGCCGTGCAGCATCGGCCCGCGCCATACGACCGCTTCGCCCGGCGGCACGAGAAAGCCCATCGACATGACCGGCATTCCGCGAAACAAGACCGGAGTGATCTTCCCGTCAGAGATCATCGGCTTGGGCGCGCCGCTCAATCCCAGGAGGTGAGGAATGCTGGGACCATAGACGTCGGCATCCATCAGCCCGACCTTGGAGCCGGCACGCGCGAGGCCCAGCGCGAGCGCCGCGGCGATGGTGCTTTTGCCGACGCCCCCTTTGCCGGAGCCGACGGCAATGACGCTCTTGGCGGCCAGGCCGACTTGTCCCACGCGTGTCGGGGGCCGCTCGTGGGTGGCGGCGTTGACCTTGACCTGGGCGAGCTGCGGAATTCGGCTCTTGAGCAGATCCGCGACCCGCTCGGCGGTTTCCTCCCTAATGGCGGCGGAGTGCGTGGTCAGGGCGAGCGTCAGCGAGGCGGTGTTGCCCTGCACGTCAAAATCCCGCAACTGGCCCATCGGCAGGGCCTCGCGGCCCGACTCGGGGTCCTTGAAATCCTTGAGGGCCGCTTCGAGCTGACTGGCTGTGATGGCTGGCATGAGCTGAGTTTTCCCGAACTTTACGAAGGCGAGTGGTGGCTAGTCCGCCGTGCTGGCCCATTTCGCCCAAGGCAAGCCCGCCGCGATTGCCTGCGCAAGCGGCAGGTCAATTTCGGGCGCCGCGGCGAAGTGCCGCTCGACCAGTCGGGCAGCAGCCGAGGCGTCGCGAGTTGACTTGAGCACGGCGACAGCGCCCGCCTCGCGCAAGAGCGTCTCGGCCGACGCCAATTCGGCCTCGGTCAGTGCCAGCACGCGGCAATGCGGGAACCGGCGCAGCCAGGAAGGAATCGCTGCGATTACCCCGTCGAGATTGGCAGTCGTGACTTCAACGGCGACGATCGAAGTGCGGTGCTCTTCCAGCATCGATTCACACCCGAAGATGCTCCGCACCTCGGAAATTCGCTGCACCTCGTCGGTAAGCGCGCGGCGAAAGGCCACGGCCCAGCGGCCGGACTTCTCACACACGATGAGGCGAGGGGGGGACATACGATAACCTGCATCCTACGCGGCGCTTGCCACCTTGAGGAGGCTATAGCTTCTCGGCAGTTTCCTTGACTTGCGACTCTTTGGCTGGGGGCTCGCTCATAATCGGCTCGAACACGACTTCTTCCTCGCCCGCAATCGGCGGCCCCAAGCCCAACTGGGCCAGCCGCCGCAACAAGCGGGCCCGATTGACGCCCAACAGCTCGGCGGCGCGGGTCTTGTTTCCCTTGGCCTGCTTTAGCGCCCGCTCGATCAGCTCCTTTTCGATCCCAGCCAAAAAGTCGTCGAGATGGATGACTTCGGGCGCGGGCGTGCGATGGGCGACGGCGCCGGCAGCAAGGCGAATCCGGTCGGGCAGGTCGCCCGGCTGTACGAGCGGCCCGATCGCCCGCTCGCAAGCCGCCCGGACCACCTGCGCCAACTCCGCCACATTTTCGGGCCACTCATACGCGACCAGCTCATCCAGGGCCGCGGCGGCAAAACCGGCCAGCTGCCGCTTGCCGTTGGCGTTGTACTCTTCCAGAAAAAACTGGGCTAGTAGCGGCACATCGCCCGAACGGCTGCGAAGCGGCGGCAGCGAGATCGTCAGCGTGCTGAGGGCATAGGCCAGCTCCTGCCGAAAACGCCCCTTCGATGCCAGCCGGGCCAGCGACACGCGCGACGTCGCCAGCGTGTGCAATTCGACTTCGGGCAACGCCAGAAACGCGGCCAGCTCGTGTTGTGCCGATTCTCGCAGCCGATCGACCTGCAAGAGCAGGGCGGCGGGGGGCCGCTGAGTCGGCGATTCGACCTGCCTCCTGAGCAGCGACGTCAGGATGCCTTGCAGCTCTTCCGCATCGACCAGCGAGCAGTCGATCGGCACGAGGGCGCCGACCGTCGCGGCGGGCTGGCTGTAGTGGATCGTGCGGGCGACGTGCTCGCGGCCGCTCCCTGGCGGGCCGACAATCAACACGCGCGGGCAGGCCTCGCTCGCGATCCGCACCTGCTCGCGCACGCGCCGCAGCGGATCGCTTTCGCCGATCAATTGACCGATGTGGTAGCGCCGGCCCATTTCGCCGCGCAAACGCTGGAGCATCGCATGCAGCCACTGCGGCGCGAGCTGGCTCGACTCGCTCGGTTCCGCCTGGGCCGGGCCGCCCCCATCGACAACAATCAATAGGCCCGCCGGGGCGTCGCCCGGCAAGAGCACCTGGTAGCGGGCCTGCCGCTGGTCGAGCTTGCCTTCGCCGGTGATGGCCGCGACGGACCCGGCCGTTAGTTCACCGGTAAACGCGCCCGGCGGAGGGCAGAGGGCCGCGGCCAGCTCAATCGAACCGCTCACGCCCACCGCGGTGTGATAGTCGCACCGCACGCCCGCCAGGTCCTCCGCCGGCCGGTTCACCCACCGGCTGAACGCGGCGTTGCCATAGACGATCCGCCGCTGCGAATCAAGCAAGTAGATCGGGGCGCTTGCGGCATCGAGCCAGCGGACAAGCGAGCGGGCAAGCGACGGTTTGCGCGGCATGCCTTCAATTATAGTCGCCGCGGCAAACCGTAGCGGAAGTCGCCAGACTTCCGAAATTCTGGCGGAACTCCCGGAACTCTGGCGAGTTCCGCTACTGGTCGCTTCGGTTGAGCCGCTTTTCACTCGCCAGTCCCACACGGAGTGTGGGACTACTTTC
>JAKEHX010000620.1 GCA_022614795.1 Planctomycetaceae bacterium
AATAACCTCGCATGACTTGACCCTCCAGCTTGACTCGAAAACCTCCTCTCAAGGTATCATGCTGCAACACCAAGGGAAGTTATTTCGGATTTGGCCCTAAGGCTGTTGAGTTCGGCCAGCTTGCCGATTGCAGCTTGAGCGCTCTGGCTGGTCAGACTTGCCTTTGATTCAAACACGGCATAAACATGTTTCGCAGGAATGGCACGCTTCTTCCCTTGCTCCGAACGGTCGAAATCGCCATCGGTCCAAAGGACGGGTGAATTCAGCTTGTCATAGACTACAATGTCGAAGTGATACAACTTGTAGTCACCTGCAATGACATCGGGAATGATGTACCCGGACGTGACGCCGAACTTTTCTGGCAGGAAGCCTGAGAGCCATTGGCGCAGAGCGGCCTCACCTGCAACGCCATGTTCTGTTCGCACCGGGCGCGACTGGTTATATCCTTTTGCCCGCTCAAACTCTGCAAGGATTGCCCTTCGCGTGTTGTGAAACTCTCGCCATCCGAAAAGTCCGTATCGTTGATCGTCAAGTTCTTGCATTGTGTTTTTGTCTTCACAGCCGCTGCGATTTTGCGTGCGGAAACGCCTGCTATTGGCAATCAACGTGATCGCGCCCCACTTATTCTACGCTTTCAGGGCTTGGTATTTTGCGGTTCGGCGGTCAATTTGCAGTGGTCCACGGGCTCGCTGCCTGAGTTGTGGAGCGGGGGCGGAGTGTAGAATTGGCGGCTCAGAGGGGAGCCATGGGTGCGTGGGGCGAAGGCGTTTTCGAGAATGATCAGGCAGGCGACTGGCTGGATCAACTCGTCGAATCAGGGAAGCCCAGCGCGATCGACACGGCTTTGTCCGTGGCGATCAAGGCTCGGCCCGGTCAACTCGATGCCGACGACGCCGCTGCGGCGCTGGCGGCGGCCGAGGTGGTCGCCGCGGCCCGCGGGCATCGCCATGCCGACCTGCCGGACGACGTGAAGCAGTGGCTGGCGAGCTCCCGTTATGCGCCGACTGCTGCGGCAGTCGCTCTGTGCGTGAAGTCGGTCGCGCGCGTTCGCGATGACTCCGAGCTGGCGGAGCTGTGGGCGGAGGGGGACGAGCTGGCCGCCTGGAACCGCGGCATCAGCGGGCTCCTGGCGCGACTCGCCAAACCTGCCAAAGCGACCAAGCCGCGCAAGGCCGTCGCCGCGAAGCCGAAGGCAGCGCCCAAACCCAGTCCCCGCACTGCCATCGCCGCCCTCAAAAAGAAACGCGTATTCGTGGTCAAGCAGCCTGGCAAGTCCGCCCCCAATTGGTGTTGTGGCATCGGCAGCAAGACCGACAAACAGCCGCTCAACGACGCCGACATGGAGCACTTCCTTCAACTCCAGACGCTCGAGGATCTGTCGCTTACGAGGTACAAGCTCACCGATGCAGGGCTTCGCAGCCTCGCGGGAATGACACGCCTGACAAAGCTGGAGCTTAAGGAAATGCCCATCACCGATGCCTGTGCCGCGACCTTCGAGCGGCTGACAGGAATCAGAAGCCTGAATCTATCGCAAACCAAGGTGGGGGACGCGGTGCTGGAGCAGGTCGGGCGGATGACGCAGCTTCACGAGCTGGATTTGCGCCACACCCGTGTGACCGACGCCGGCATCAAGCATTTGACGACTTGTACCGAACTGATCGGGATCATGGTCGAAGGCCCTCAGATTACCGATGAGAGTCTGCGCTGGTTATCGCGCATCCCTTCTCTGCAGCGAATTATCGCGGACGGAACAGGCGTCACCGTGAGCGGGCTAAAACAGCTCAAGCCGCTCGCGAAGCTGACGTATCTCAGTCTCGACGACACGGCGCTCGGCGACGAAGCCTGCGGCGTGCTGGCCAGCTATGAGAATCTCGATGGGATCAACTTGTCCGGCACCACGGTGACGGGTGTCGGACTTTCGAAGCTGCTGCGACTCAAAAAGCTCGACTGGATCGGGCTGTCCCGCACGGTTCTGACCGATGCCGACATTCCGACGCTGCTTCAGTTTCCAAAGGCGAACATCTTTGTCCATCAAACGAAGATCACTGCGAAAGGGAAGCAGCAGATAGCCGACTCCGGGCACAGCTGGATCAACGTCTGACCGACGTCAGCGCGGTGGGTGGCACTGGCTTGCCAGTGCCCGATTTGTCACGGGCGATTAGAATCGCCGACGCAGTCGTCAACTTGAAATTGTGGATGACGATTAGACGCTCATTGGCGCTGGCTGTTAGATCAACCTCTTCCCATAATGCGCCGCAATGACCGTCGCGCGCCCCACGACCTCCCCTCAATCAATAGACACTGGCGACCCGCCAGTGCCACCCGGCGCGCCGGGTGAATCGCCCGTTTATCCCCCCGCGGGATATGCCTGGTATGTGGTTGCCCTGCTGACCCTGGCCTTTGTTTGCTCGTTCATCGATCGGCAGATTCTCAACCTGCTGGTCGGTCCCATTCAGCGCGACCTGGGAATCGGCGACAAGCAGATGAGCCTGCTCATGGGGGCGAGCTTCGCTGTGTTCTATACGCTCTTCGGCATTCCGCTGGGGCGGCTGGCCGATACGTCGAGCCGCTGCTGGCTGGTCGTGCTGGGCATCGCGTTTTGGAGCCTGATGACAGCCGCGTGTGGCCTTGCCCGCAACTTCTGGCAGCTGGCCCTGGCTCGGATCGGCGTGGGGATCGGCGAGGCGAGCCTCTCGCCAGCGGCTTATTCGCTCATCGCGGACTATTTCCCGCCCGAGCGCCGGTCCACCGCGCTGGGGGTCTATGGGATGGGCATCTACATCGGCTCTGGGTTGGCGCTCGTTCTCGGTGGGCTGGTGATTCGGTTTGCCTCGGCGCAGGAGAGTTTTGTCCTGCCGCTGGTCGGTGCGGTGCGCTCGTGGCAGGTCGTGTTCTTCGTCGTGGGCCTGCCGGGCCTCTTGGTGGCGCTGCTGCTTTTGACGATTCGCGAACCGCTGCGGCAAGGCGTTACTGAGAAAAGCGCAGTGCCGCTGGGCGAAGTCTGGGCGTATATGTGCGGAAATCGCGGCACGTTTACGTGCCTGTACCTGGGCCTGGCCTTGGCCGCCTTGAACGGCTACGCCGCGGCGTCGTGGATTCCAGAATTCTTCATCCGGCGGCACGGCTGGACGGCGGGGGACACCGGGCTGGTGGTAGGGCTGATTGTGGGCCTGGCCGGCACCGCGGGCATCGTGGCGGGTGGGCGGCTGGCCGACTGGCTCCGCCTGCGGGGCCAGAGCGATGCGAACCTGCGCGTGTCGCTGCTGGGCGTGGTCGCGTGGCTCCCATTTGGCATGCTCGCTTCGCTGGTTCCAGCGGGGGCGTGGGCGGCGGCCCTCTTGGCCCCGGCCTTTTTCTTCAGCAGCATGCCGTTCGGCCTGGCCCCGGCCGCGATCCAGCAACTGATGCCCAACACGATGCGGGCCCAGGCATCGGCCATCTACCTGTTTGTCATCAACCTCATCGGCCTGGGCCTCGGCCCCACGCTCGTGGCCGTGCTGACCGAGGATGTCTTCGGCGACACGAATGCCCTGCATCTGTCGCTGCTGGTCGTCGGCGTCACGGCGCACGTCAGCGCCGCCCTGCTGCTCTGGCGCGGCCTAAAGCACTTCCGCCGCAGCCTGGAATACTTGCACGCGTGGAGCAAAGGCAGGGAGTGAACGACGGCAAGCAGGAGGGGGCAGTACGTCCCTACTCTTCCGCGCTCATCGCGACGCGCCTGCACCGGATGGACTTTTAGTCGGCCGTTACGCGCGTTCTTCGTGAGTTCCCAATAGAAGTAGCTCGGCCGCGCTAGCGGCACGGTGGCTTAGCCGCGTTTGCGCGCCACACCAACGCCGAATGGGCCGGGCTGCTTGTGATAGATTTCCGGCAAATGCTGCCAGACCTGTTTGACGCCGGGCCAGTCCGCGTGGTCGATGTCGTCCATGACCAGCCAGCCGCCGGGGCCAAGCAACTTGTCGGCCAGGAGCTGGTCGCACCAACAGTCGGCCAGGTTGTGGCCGCCGTCGATGAACACGAGGTCCCAGCGCCGGCCCTCCACCGCCAACTGGGCCAGCGCCTCGCGCGACGGCCTGCGGATGATCGTCGCCGCAAGTCCGCAAGCGGCAAGTGTCTCCTCGACGCGCGGCATGAAGCATTCGGAGTAGGGCATATCCACGGTCGTCACGTGGGCCCCAGATGCCGCCAAGTAACAGGTGCTAACGCCGTGCATGTGACCGATCTCGAGTATGTCGCGTATGCCGTGCTGCCTGATCAGACTGTCCAGGTGGTTGGCCGTCGCCAGGGGCATCCAGGGCAAGTTGCCAAGAACGCCTTTCACATCGGCGGGGTCGCGGCAGCTGCGTGTGGGGTGATCCTCCCACCACGCGATCCCTCTCAGCTTTAGCTCCTCGATACTCGATAAGGGCCGCCCTGGCGGGGGCAATTGCGTAGCACAGTCGGCAGGCCAAATGGTCCCGCTCCGCGCAAATCGAATGTACTCAAGCGGGGCGTTGGCCAGGGGGCGCGGGCCGGAAGTTCGATCGTCGCGGATGCCACTTCGCGAAACGAGGCATGTCTGAGTAAACCCGCCCCCTAGCTCCGCGGCGGCGCTGACGACCACGGCTTGGCCCGACGAAGGGACCGCCACCATTTGCGCCAGCATATTAGGCCAACCGCGGTCCACCTGGCTGTAGAGGCGCGTCGATCCGTAAAACGCGTCTTCCTCCCAGGTCGTCACCAGATCTCCCTCGGCGGCTTGCATGCCGAGCCTGCGGAGGTCGGCGAGCGTTCGCCGTTCGCGCGGCACGGAAATCTCGCGGATGTTGGAATCGGGCAGGCCGAACGGTTCCCCTTGATGCACGATCACCAATTCACGGGCCGGATAGGTTTGGCGGCGGAACGCCTCGATCGACCGCAGCACCGATGGATGCCGCGGCAGCCGATGCTCCGTTGCCAGGATGCAAGAAACCAATGGCCTCGTCAATCGTCACTCCGCTGTAAGTGTCCGGAAGGGGCTGACGATCGACCAAGGGACGAGCCGCCCATTGATTTGTCGCGCCCTGCTTTCTGGTCACGCCGCACCCGGATTTCTCGTGGGCCCTATTCTTCCGCGCTCATCGCGACGCAGAAGGGCGCGGCGACGGTTTCATCTTTCTTGCCGAGATAGTCGATGCTGACCCCTGGAAGTAGGAAGAGGGAAATCAGTGTCCGCCTGCGTCTAGGGAAATGCAAGTGCTTACGCGGCCTTCCGCTTGCCGGTCATTCTGATTTTGCCGATCTTGCTGCCAGGGCGCGCGCGTGCATGTGACGGCGGCTGAGGTAGAGTTGGCCTTGAGTATCTTCGGCGCCGGAGTTCGGGATATGTGGACGATGCGGAGCAAGGATTGGCAATGGGTCAGCGGAGTGCTGGTGGTTGTCTTCATGGTCCTGCGGGTCTTGATTCGGGCCCAGGTCGTCGGTGAGACGACTTCATGGATCATCCTCGGCGCGGTTGTCGCCGTTGCTGTCGGCTTCTGGCTGCTGACGCGGGACCGCTATCGCGACTATGTCTTTGAGCCGCTGCGGCCCGACCAATTGCCCAGCGACGCTTACCAAGAGTTCAACCGATTGACGCCCGAGTATATGCAGTTGGGCTGCGGCCTGGTCGGCGATTTCCGGCTGGCCTATTCGCCGCGGCCGACCGTGGTGCGGTATTTTTTGGCGCCCGACCGGCGGATTCACGGCGAAATCAACGACTGCGATGGCACGTTCAGTCCCTGCTTCCACACGCTGTTTGAGGACGGGCGCGTCATCGAAACGCTGATTCATCCCGAAGTGCAGAGCAAGTTCGATCCCCAGCGCCAGTTGTGGGCCCAAGCGGCTGGCGAAGTGAGCATTGCGGAGCTGTACCGCCTGCATCGCCAGGCCGTCGATGCCTATGAATCGAACATGGAGATTCGGGCCTTGCAGCCCACGGCCGGCCTGCTGGGCGAGTTTGCTCAGTACGGCCACCGCCTCGTATGGTGGGAGCTTGGCAAGCTGCCGGGGCGATTGGGCGAGCCAGTGCCGCCGGCAGCTGAGCCGGTGCCGATCCGGGGTCCGGGTTTGCTTGTCGAGTAAGACGTTAACGCCGAGCTCTACCGAATGCCTGGCCCACACGGAGTGTGGGCCTACTTCTTGCAGTTGAGCCGCTCGTCGGGGATCAAGAGGTCGGCCAGCACGCGGCCATGGATCACGGTTTCTTCGACGATCCGCGGCACGTCCTCGATGCGGACGCCGCCGTACCAGATCGCCTGCGGATAGATGACGACCGTCGGGCCCAGCTCACACTGGTCGAGGCAGCCGGCGGCGTTGGCCCGCACCGTCAGTTGCAATCCGCGGCGCTTAACCTCGCTCTTGAAGGCATCCCGCAGCCGCTGCTCGCCGGTCAGGTCGCACGAGCCGCGGCCGCTGGCCGGGTCGCGCTGGTTGATGCAGATGAAGATGTGGTGGGTGAAGGCGGGCATGGGGCTCAATGTAGCCGAAGTCGCCAGACTTCGGGTCGCCCGCTTCGTCCCGAATTCTAGTGATGCAGCAAGAAACGGACCGCGGCCGGAAGGTTGCCCTTCCGACCGCGGCTTGCTGGCCCGTTTCTACTTTTGAGCGCCGTTAATCGCGGTCCCTGCTGCGACTGCGGCTGCTGCTGCCGCCGCTGTTGCCGCTGCTGCGGCTGCGCGAAGATTCGGAGCGCGAACTGCTGCGCGACTGCATACTCTGCGATGGCGAGCTTCTTGGCGTCTGGATGCGCGGCGAGGGGCGCGGCGCTTCGATCTTCGGCGCGCTGATCCTGGGCGCCTCGATCCGCGACGAGCCGCCGCCACCCGACCGGCTCGTGCGCATTTCGACTTTTGGCCCGCTGGAGCCGCCGCTGCTGGTCGGCAAGTTGATCCGCGGCTGGGTGCTCCGGATCGTGTTGTCGCCGGAGCGATTGCCGCGGGATTCGATCTTAGGCGCGTCAAACTTCGGCCCATCGATCTTGGGCGTGCTCGTCCTGGGAGCTTCAGATCTGGGCAATTCGATCCGTGGCTGGGAGCCGCGGGACTCGAACCCGGTGGAGCGATTCGACCGGGATTCGATTTTGGGCGCGTCGCCCCCCGAAGTATTCTTGGGAAGCTCGATCTTTGGCCCGTCGGAAGAGCGGAGCGAGCGTGCGCTATTATTCGGCGACGTGTTGGTGTTGGCCGCACGATCGATCTTCGGCGGCTTGACGTCCGGGCCGCCGGTGACCGCGTTGCCGCTCGCCGCGGCCGAAGCGCCGGCCCCACTGTTGCCGCGATTGCCAGTCGTGTTGGGGCCGAGATCGACGCTGCCTGCACTCGAGCCCGCCTTGGGCGGCTTGTTGCCGCGGTCAAGATCCAGAGTGCCTGGGCGATTGCTGGTCTGGCCAGGCAGATTGATCGTCGTCTCTTTGAGTCCGCCACTGGGATTGGAATCGCGGCTGCGAGCAACTCGGCTGTTGCGGGTCACGTTGCGGATCGCATCGGTCTGCTCCGGCAGCTTCAGGCGCGCGGTCCGCTTGCCTTCGCCCCCCTTGCTCGAGAGTGCACCGGTCAGGGCATCGACCCGCGCCGTCTTGCCGGCCTCGGGTTTGTCGCCAGCCGGCTTGGCGGCCTCGACTTTGACTTCGCCTGGCTTGACTTCGTCTGATTTCGTCGCGACGGCTTTGTCATCGCCGCCTGGCCGGGCCGCGTCGATCCGTGGCAAACGTCCCGACCGGCCGACGTTTGCCTTGTCGCCAGCGGGTTTATTGCCAGCGGGCTTGTTGTCGCCCGGTTTGTCAGTGACCGGGTTGACATCGGCCAGTTTGTTGTCGCTGGGGTTGCTATCGCCGGACTTATTGTCGGGCTTGTCGGTGCCCGGCTTGATATCGGCAACGTTGTTGTCGCCGGGCTTGATGTCAGCAGGTTTGTTGTCGCCAGACTTGCCGCGACCATCGCCGTCGCCGCTGCGGGCCAGGCGGGCCTCGCGCTCGATCTTCAGCCGCTCGACGTTGAGCTTCCGCATGTCTTCGGAAACTTTGACGATCGACTCGCGCTGGCGCTCGTCGAGCTTCGTCAGCTTGATCGGCAGGTCGTCACGCTTGACAACGTCGGCCAGGTCGGCGGCGACGACGCGCTGCGACTTGCGGGGGTCGAGCTTGGCGTCGGCGATCAGGCGGGTCTGTTCCTTCCAGGTCCGCGCCGGCCGCTCGTGCTCGTGGCTGTCAAAGTGGTCGTGCCACCCCCGGCAGCGCCCGATGTAGTCGATCCCCTGGCGGCGATAGTGCGTGTGGCACCACGACCAGAGCGGGTCGTAGCAGTGCCGGTGGTGATAGCTCCAACTGCACCACGGCGTGAAGCCGAACGTGCTAGCGTATGAGCCGTAGTAGTTGCCGAAGTAGTAGCAGTTCGACCGCGGACCGATCCACAGATGCACGAAGAAGCGGCTGCTATCGACGACGCACC
>JAKEHX010000621.1 GCA_022614795.1 Planctomycetaceae bacterium
CGCCCGGTCATCGCCGCCCGGTCATCGCCGCCCGGTCATCGCCGCCTGGAGGCGGCGGCTAAGCGGGCTTGGCGGCCTTACTTCCGCGCTCCTTGATTGCGTCCAGGGCCGCCTTGGTCACCAGCAGCTTCTTCGGCGTCAGGATGGCCAGGGCGTTGAGCTCCCCCACCGGCACGACCGTGACCTTGTCGATATTTCGGGCGCTCATATACGCGTTGGCATCCGACGGAGCGGTCGTGACCAGCGTGCTCTTGCCGTCGAGCTTGAGGGCCTTGAGCACGCCGGCCATTTCCTTCGTCGTGGGCGCCTTGAACGACAGGTCGTCGATCACCACCAGGTCCTGCGACTCGATCTTCTTGACGATTGCCATCCGCGTCGCCGACTGCACCGCCTTCTTGGGCAGCCGATACGAATAGTCGCGGTTTCGCAGGGCGAAGATGTGGCCGCCGCCGCGCCGCAAAGGCGAGCGCCGCGACCCGGCGCGGGCGTTGCCCGTCCCCTTTTGGCGATACATCTTCTTGGTCGTGCCGCGCACTTCGCCGCGGGTCTTCGACTTGTGGGTGCCGAGGCGCCGGTTGGCCTGGTACATCACCACCACGTCGTGCAGCAACTGCTGGCTGACCTTGGGCGCCAGCGCGGCCGGGTCGATGTCGTACGTGCCGACCTCTTTGCCGGATTTGTTGTAGATAGGGAGCGTGACCATGAAAGTATCAATTGTGATTAAGGTCTTAGTACTTAGATCTTAGTACTTAGGCCGGCAACGACATCATATAAGTATCAACTAAGTACTAAGTTCTAAGTACTAAGTTCTCTCACCTCACCACGTTCGTTTCGCGGATGACCACATAAGCCCCGTTGGGTCCCGGCACCGAGCCGTGGATGAGGAGCAGGTTGTTTTCGGCGTCGATCTTGGCGACGGGAACATTGCGGGTCGTGACCCGCTCGTAGCCGTATTGGCCGGGCATCTTCTTGCCCTTCTTCATGCGGCCGCCGCCGCGGTTGGCCGCCAGGGCGCCGGTGCCGCCCATGTGGCGGTGCACCTTCTTCACGCCGTGCGTGGCCCGCTGGCCTTTGAAATTGTGCCGCTTCATCACGCCGCTAAAGCCGCGGCCCTTCGAGACGCCCGTGACATCGACCGCCTTCACGCCGTCGAGCACGCCGACCGTCACATCCTGGCCAACTTTCGATTCGCCGATGGGACCACGGATTTCGCGGATGAATCGCTGTGGCTCGCAGCCGGCTTTGTCCGGCAAAGCGACGCCGGCCGCGACGAGCTTTTTGGAACGCTTGCTGTCGAGCCGGGCAACATGACCACGCTCACTGCGACTGGCCAGACGGCGGGGCTTGTCGAGAAAGCCGAGCTGCACCGCTTCGTAGCCATCGTGCTCCGCGGTACGGACCTGGAGCACACGACAAGGGCCCGCCTGCACGACGGTGACGGGGATGCAATTCCCCGAAGCATCATAAATCTGTGTCATCCCGACCTTGCGGCCGAGTATTCCCTTGGTCATCGCTAGTGTTCCCGTGATCGGCTGCCTTCGGGATGTCGCCGCCTAATGCGGCGAATTACCCGGCAAGCTTCCAGTCGATAGGAGACCTCGTTGGCATGCTGAGTGAGTGGTGAGTAGTGAGTGGTGCAGATTAGTGACACCCACGACTCACCACTCACCACTCACGTACTCACCACTCACTTACTCACCTGCTCGACGCTTTAATCTTGATATCCACGCCCGCTGGCAGGCTCAGCTTGTTGAGCGATTCGATCGTCTTGGCGGTCGCCTGGACGATGTCGATCAACCGCTTGTGCGTGCGAATCTCGTACTGCTGGCGGGCCTTCTTATCAATCGTTGGTCCGGAGAGCACGGTGTACCGCTCGACCCGCGTGGGCAGGGGGATCGGTCCGTGTACTTCGGAATGGGTGCGCTTGGCCGTGTCCACGATCTCCAGGGCGCTTTGGTCCAGGATTGCGTGGTCGTAGGCTTCCATCCGGATGCGAATGACTTCTTTGGCTGCTGCCACGTCGGCACTCCGCTATCTGCACGCCAGCCAAGTCGATCCCAAGGGTATCGGCACGGCAGGACGGTTCTCGACTGGTAATTCCGGGGTCTGACACCCGAGAATTTCCCTCAAAGGGAAACCACGAAGTCTACAGGAGGCTGGAAAGAGCGTCAATGGGCGGAAAAACGGCTGCATCTTGGAAAGCCAATTGTCCCGCTGGCGTTTATCGGCCGTGCGCGAATCGCTTCGTCGCCGCGGAATTGTTAGCCGACCTTTGGCAAGGATATTGCATAGAATGACACCACATCCCGGTCCCCAGCGTGGCTTGCCATGGTCTTCCCTATCGGCGACGACAACAGCGACCGGACGATCTTCCCCTGGGTCACCGTGGTGCTGATCGTCATCAACATCCTGGTGTTCGTGCTGCTCCAGGGGATGGGCGCGAACGACGCCTTCACGATGGCGATGGCGACAGTGCCGGAGGAAATCGCCACCGGCAAGGACCTGATCACTCCGCCCGAAACGAAGCGGATCGAAACGCCCACGGGACCGGTCGAAGTCGAAGTCCCCGGTCTGCGGCAAACGCCGATCTCCGTCTATCTCACGCTGCTCACCAGCATGTTCATGCACGGGAGCATCATGCACCTGGTGGGGAACATGTGGTTCCTCTGGATTTTCGGCGACAACATCGAAGACGACATGGGGCACTGGCGATATCTCGCGTATTACCTCTTGTGCGGTTTGATTGCGTCGCTGACCCACGTCTTCATTTCACTCGGTGGCGAATCGGCGACGATTCCCAGCCTCGGGGCATCGGGCGCCATCTCCGGCGTCATGGGGGGCTATATGCTGCTGCACCCCACGCGCCGCGTCCGCGTGATCATGGTCCGGGTCATGACCGAGGTGCCCGGCTGGGTGGCGGTGGGGCTGTGGTTTGCCTTCCAGGTGATCAGCAGCTTCCAGGTGCTGGGCGGCTCCGGCGGCGGCGTGGCCTATGGGGCACATATCGGCGGCTTTCTGGCGGGGTTGGCCCTGGCCAAGCCGTTCATGTTCGGCCGGTCGATGCGGCGGCTGACGCGCGAAATGCCGGATAGTTACGGACGTGTCGGACGGTGGTGAGCGCCGCATTGCATGACGTCCTTGGTCCCAAGCTCCGCTTGGGACCGCAAGAATCGAAGCTCTGCTTCGTGCACTGCCGAAGAAGCAGAGCTTCCCAAACGTGGGTTCCCAAGCGGAGCTTGGGAACCAGCAGTTACGGACGTGTCGGACGGTGGTAGGCGCGGGTTGCTTCCCGCCGCCGCTCGTCCGAGAATTGCTGTTGCCAAACGGCACACGGAGTGTGCCTACTACTCCTATGAGCCAGCCGAATACATCCCCAGCCACACGCAAACGCCGCAAGTGGCCCAAGTGGCTGATCTGGACCGGCTGGGCGGTGCTGGGGCTGTTGGGGACTGGTGTGATTCTGGGCCTGGTCATCCTCATATTCGGCTCGGTGTGGGGCGTGGAGCTGAATCCCCACACGCTGGCCCGCCGCTCGTATTTCTTTTACGAGATTCCGCTCGTCCACTGGCAGGTCCGCGGGATCAAGCGCGAGGAAGTTGGCAGCGTCGCCGTCGATTTTCTGGAGCGCGAGAAATATGTCGCCGCAGCCAAGGGGGCGCCCGATGTGTGGCACGTCGTCACCGGTTACCGCGGCATGCGGCAGGTAAAGCTGGGGGACGCGGACATCCTGGTCCGCTATCTCGAAGCCGAGGACAGCGACGACTATCACCTGTGGGTCAAGTGGTCCGAGCAAAACCCGAACCTGGCGAAAGTCTTCTGGCCGGCCGTATCGAGGCTGGCGCAGGAAGAGGAGTACGTCCACATTCCCGAGCTGTTTGACCTGACGGTGGGGGCGACCGATCCCGTCGCCCTGCAAACGAGTCTGAATCAGAAAGTGGGCGAGCGATTGTTCGAGCTGGGCCGGCAGCTCCAGCAAGCCCAAGAGCACGCCGAAGCGAAGAAATACCTGGACGAGGCGAGCCAGCTCGACCCGGGCAATCCACTCATCAAGCGGGCGGCTGAGAAATCGGCTGCCGCGGCTGCAAAGTAGCAGGCACACTCCGTGTGCCGTTTTTTTGGCAGACGGCACACGGAGTGTGCCTACTACCTACCACAACCACGACAGCGAGGCGGTGAAGACCGCCAGCACCAGGCCGACTGAAATAATGAACAGAAGCACGCCGACGACGTGCTTCCAGGCGTCGGCATCTTCGGCCTTGAGATCACGGCGCATCTGGGGCGTCATGTGGACCCAGATGTCGTGCTCGTCCTCGCCTTCGTCGTGGGCCGAGTCGTGATCGACTTCGCTCGCCGCCATCGCTGGACTCCCGTTCTTTCCTGAGGTTTCCTGATTCTGGCCGGGAAGCGCCAATTACGCAACGCCTGTGAATTGCCGAACTTGGCGGGCTTGCCCGGCTTGAACCGCTAGCGGGCCGGTGCGCATGGGTGGTCCATCGTAGACATCACGCTCCGCGTGATGAATCCCCTCACGCGGAGCCGACCCGCGACGCGGGTACCCGGCCTACGGTGAGATTGCCTTGCTGCCCCTGGAAGCGGTTCTTATAATCCGCCCCCGCCTGGTCGCCAGGCGCGGCGCAAGCCGCTGGTAGTCTTCGTCTTACGTCGGCCCGCGTCACTCGTTCGGGCGGCGGGCTGCACGGAAAATTGCCCGGCAAGGATGCCCCGATTCTGAACCACTCCGCAGGGAGGACTCGCTCGTGGTGCGCGAGCGAGCGCGATGCTTCGCGCTCGGCGGTCCATGCTGCGCGCGGTTGGGCTTTATCGGTCAGGAGTGATCGGCAGAGCGAGCGGGCGAACTTAAGTCTGCCACTCCGCACTCCGCACTCCGCACTCCGCATTCTGGCCTGGCTGCTCACACTATTCCTCGCGACGACCATCAGTGCCGCCGACATCGAGCTTCCCGTCGCCGCGCCCACCGCGCCGATCCGCATTCGCGCCGGCAGCGCGACGCACTGGCCGCAGGGGAGCTACGAGGTGTGGGTCCTGCGGGGCGACTGCCGCATCGAGCAGGGGGACGTCTCGGCTCGCGGCAGCGACGCGGTCCTCTGGATCGACCGGGCCGAAGCCTTCAGCGGCAAGCAAAGCAAAGTGATCGCTTATGTCGAAGGGGAGGTCGTCGTCGATTTCGGCCGCCGCGGCGATCCGCATTCGATCAGCCAGCGCGAAGCGGAGCGGCTGGTCGATCGGTCGTGGCTCGGCCGTTTCCACACGACAGCCGGGATCGAGATCGCGGTGCCGGTGACAGGGGTTGATCCCCACGTCAAGCCGGCCATCTTCGAGCGCGGCCTCGAGGCCCGCCGTCCGGTTTCCGCCGTGCGGCCGGCTCAATTCGCCCGCGAGGAAATCGCTCCGCCGGTCGGCCAGCCGAGCGGCGATGGGCCCGCGCAGCTGGGCAATCGCATCCGCATCTACGGCCGGAGCGGCGGCCGGTGGGGGTTCGACGTGCAGCCCGATCACCAGCGCGGCGAACGGATCATCTTCATCAACACGCCAATCACCCTCAACATCGCCGGCCTCGACGAGCTCGGCGCCGTCACGCTCGAAACCGATCGGGCGGTCGTTTGGACGCCGCTGACGATAACCGGCGTGACCCCGGCCAATCCGCTCGGTGACGGCCCCTGGGAGCTGTATCTCGAAGGGAACATCGTCTTTCGCCAAGGGGACCGCGTCATTTATGCCGACCGGATGTACTACAACGTGACGCAGGAAAACGGCGTCGTCCTCCAGGCCGAGATGCTCACGCCGGTGCCCGAGTATCAGGGGCTGATTCGCCTCAAGGCGAATGTGCTCCAACAAGTCAACCGCCAGCGGTTCGAGGCCACCGGCGCCGCGATCACCTCCAGCCGCATCGGCGTCCCGCGCTATTGGTTCCAGACCGACAGCCTCAGCGTCGATGACGTGCAGACGCCGCTCGTCGACCCGTTCACCAACCAGCCGCTGGTAAATCCGCAGGGGGAGCCGGTCGTCGAGCATCAACTGCTGGCCACGTCACGCAACAACTTCATCTACCTGGCCGGCGTGCCGGTCTTCTATTGGCCGGTGATCGCCACCGACCTCAACAAGCCGACGTATTACATCGACCGCATCAAGGTCAAAAGCGACGGCGTATTCGGCCAGCAGATCTATCTCGACTTCGATCTGTATCAGATTCTGGGGATCGAAGACCCGCCACCGAATACCGAGTGGTCCCTCTCGACCGACTTCCTCAGCGACCGCGGGCCGGCCCTGGGGACGAATTTCAAATACGAGGGCGAAACGCTGTGGGGCATGCCGGGCGAATATCGCGGCTTCATCGACGCCTGGGGCATTTACGACACTGGGATCGACAACCTCGGCCGCGAGCGCCGCGACCTGGAATTTCCCGATCCCTTCCGCGGCCGCGTGCTCGGCCAGCATCGGCACTACTTGCCCGGCGTTTATCAGCTCTCGGCCGAAGTCGGCTACATCAGCGACTACAACTTCCTCGAACAGTATTACGAGCTGGAGTGGGACACGTTCAAGGACGAGACGACCGGCATCGAGCTGAAGCGCCTCGTCGAGAACCGGAGCTGGAGCGTCACGGCCGACGTGCGGCTCAACGAGTTCTTCACGCAGACCGAGGGGGCCCGCTTCGACCACTTCCTGTTTGGCCAGCCGCTCTTGTTCGACCGGCTCACATGGCACGAACATTCGCACGTTGGCTATGCCCGAATGCGAGAAGCGGTCGCGCCGCTCAATCCCGAGGAGCTGGCCGCTTTCAGCCCGCTGGCGTGGGAAAACAACGTGGAAGGGCTCGTCGCCGCGACGCGGCAGGAGATCGACCTGCCGCTGGAGTTGGGGCCGACCAAGGTCGTGCCCTACGTGCTCGGCGAGGCGGCTTTTTGGGGCGAGGACGTGAATGGCGACGAGGTGACGCGGCTGTACGGTCAGGCGGGGGTCAAAGCCAGCCTGCCGATGTGGCGGGCCGATCCGACCGCTCGCAACGAACTGTTCAACGTCAACGGCCTGGCGCACAAGATCGTCTTCGAGGCCGAAGCGTTCTATGCCGAGGCCGATCAGGACCTGGCCCGCTTCGCCCTATATGACCCGATCGACGACGACTCGACCGAAGCATTCCGCCGGCGGATGGCTGTCAACACCTTCAACCAGCCGGTGGGCACGTTCGTTCCACTCCGCTTCGATGAGCGGTACTTCGCCCTGCGGAGCAACTTGCAAGGCGATGTGGCCTCGCCCAGCACTGAAATCGCCGACGACCTGGCCGAGGTTCGCCTGGGGATCAAGCAGCGGTGGCAGACCAAGCGCGGTTTGCCGGGCCGCGAGCGGATCATCGACTGGATCGTGTTCGACGTCGATGCGGCCCTCTTTCCCGATCCCGACCGCGACAACTTCGGCGAAGTGATTGGCCTGATCGATTACGACTTCCGCTGGCACCTGGGCGACCGCCTGACGCTGCTTTCCGACGGCTTTTACGACGTATTCGCCGACGGCCTTCAGCAGACGACGTTCGGCGCCCTGATCACGCGGCCCGAATATGGCAATGTCTATTTCGGCGTCCGCTCGACCGAAGGGCCGATCTCCAGCACGCTGCTCACCGGGTCGCTCAGTTACCGGATGAGCGAGAAGTGGATCGCCACGGCCGGGGCGACGTATGACCTCGGCCCCACCGGCAATATCGGCCAGAACGTGTTTCTCACCCGCATCGGCGAGTCGTTCCTGATCAAGCTCGGCTTCAATTTCGATGCCAGCCGCGACAACGTCGGCCTCTCTTTCCTCGTCGAGCCGCGGTTCCTCCCCAACAGTCGGCTGGGGCGCGTCGGCGGCGTGCAGCTTCCGCCCGCCGGGGCACTGGGTCTAGAGTAGTGGGGCAGGTTTGTAACCTGCTGTAAAGCCTGCCCGCGGGTTAACCTTGCGGCCCGCTTGCGGTTCCCTCTGGGGACACTCCCGCAATCTGGCGTACCCAACTACAATCGACCCACCATCCATCAGGCAATCCCATGCGGATCGGCGCGGTTTCCTACCTCAACACCCGGCCCTTAGTCTATGGGCTGCAAGACTTTGCGCGGCCCGCCGGCAGAAGCACTGCGCCGCAGTACGAGCTGGTGTTTGACCTGCCCAGTCGCCTTGCCGATCAGCTTGCGGCCGGCGAACTGGATGTAGCGCTGATCCCTTCGGTCGAATACTTCCAAAATCCCGACTACACCATCGTTTCCGACGCCTGCATCGCCTGCCGCGGACCGGTGCGCAGCGTCAAGCTCCTCAGCCGCGTGCCGCTCGATTCCATCCGCACGCTGGCCCTGGATGAAGGCTCGCGAACGAGCGCGGCCCTCGTGCAGATCTTGCTTCACGAGCAATTCGGCCGCTCGCCCGCTCTCGTGCCCTTTCCGATCGATGCCGCTCCCGAGTCGATTGCTGCCGACGCGCTGCTCATGATCGGCGACCGGGCCATGCACCCGCCGGCTGGCGAGTACATCGCCCAGTGGGACCTGGGTGACGTCTGGTGCCGCTGGGCCGAGCTGCCGTTTGTCTTCGCGATGTGGGTCAGTAGGGTGCATGAGCGCAGCGAAATGCACCACAATCAATTAGCCGACCTCGCCGCCCTCCTCAGCCGCGCCCGCGACTCCGGCGTCGCCCAGGTCGAGCAAATCGCCCGCACCGAGCATGACCGCTTTGGCCTCTCATACGACGACTGCCTGACCTACCTCCGCGACCATCTACACTTCACGCTCGGCCCGCGCGAGCTGGCTGGCTTGCGATTGTTCGAAGAGTATGTAAAGCGGCTGGAACTCTCCGGTCCCCTCTCCCTCTGGGAGAGGGCTAGGGTGAGGGTATAAGGAATCGGCGTAACCGCCATGACCGAGTTCCATCCAATATTGCCTGACAAGTTCCTCTTCCGCGGGCGCGAGCTCAGGAAAAACAGCACGGTTCCCGAAAAGCGGCTATGGAACGCCATCCGCGGCGGCCGCCTTTGCGGCATCAAGTTTCGGCGCCAACACGCCATTGGACCGTTCTTTGTTGATTTCTACTGCCACGAGCAGCGATTGGTAGTCGAGCTCGACGGACAAAGTCACATTGAGCAGGGCGAATATGACCTGGACCGCGAAGATTATTTGAGGGACCAAAACCTGCGCATTATTCGCTTTACCAATGACCAGGCGCTGTTCGACTTGGATTCGGTCGTGCGAGCAATTCTCGTTGCCTGCGGACGTGATCCGGATACGGGGGCTCCACTCAATCCCAATGGTATGGCGAGTTCCAAGTCAGCAAAAAGTCAACCTCCCCTGCCGCCGCGCTAAACCCTCACCCTAACCCTCTCCCAGCGGGAGAGGGGACCGGCTGAAATCATGATCGAGGACATCCTTCAAAAAGCCGTTGCCGGCGAGCGCCTCAAACCGGACGAAGGGCTGGCGCTAATGCAGTCCAACGACCTGACCGCTCTGGGCCGGGCAGCCGACGCCGTCACGCGCCGCCTGCATCCCGAGCCGATCCGCACCTACAACATCGACCGGAATATCAACTACACGAACGTCTGCACCGCCGTGTGCGATTTCTGCGCGTTCTATCGCAAGCCCAAAAGCCCCGAAGGCTACGTCCTGCCGCGCGACGTGCTCCTAGCAAAGGTGCAGGAAACGGTCGAGCTGGGTGGCGATCAGATTCTCATGCAAGGGGGCCTGCACCCCGACTTCTCGCTCGAGTGGTACGAAGAGCTGCTGGCCGACATCAAATCGCACTTCCCGCAGGTCAATTTGCACGCCTTCAGCCCGCCCGAACTGCACGCGTTCACCAAAATCAATAAGCTGCCGATCCGCACGGTGCTCGAGCGCCTCAAGGCGGCGGGCCTGGGGAGCATTCCCGGCGGCGGGGCCGAGATTCTCGTCGATCGGGTCCGCAAGGAAATCACCCGCGGCAAAGTGCTCACCGACGACTGGCTGAACGTGATGCGCGTCTGGCACCAGCTCGGCGGCGTGAGCAGCGTCACGATGATGTTCGGCCACGTCGAGACCCTCGCCGAACGGATCGAGCATCTGGAGCGCGTCCGCCAGTTGCAGGACGAAACGGGCGGCTTCACGGCGTTCATCTGCTGGACCTTCCAGCCCGAGCACACCGACCTGGCGCACATCCCGCCCGCCGGATCGTTCGACTACCTCAAGACGCAGGCGGTGAGCCGGCTCTACCTCGACAACATTCCCAACATCCAATCGAGCTGGGTCACGCAGGGTCTGAAGATCGGGCAGCTGGCCCTGCTCTTCGGGGCCAACGACATGGGGAGCCTGATGATCGAGGAGAACGTCGTCGCCGAGGCGGGGACGGTCCATTATCTCACGCTCGATCAAATCCGCTCGGCCATCGAAGAGCTGGGGTTCGCGCCGCGCCAGCGAAACGTTCGCTACGAACTGGTCGATCTGGCCCACGAAGCGCGGGCCATCGCCGCCAACCGCGCGAAGCAATCGCTGCCGCTGGTGCAGTTGGCGACGTAGACGCTCGTGTGCCACTGCTGGCTTGCCCAGCAGTGCCCGCGGCTCGGCAGGAGTCTCGCCCTCCCGGATACGTCCCGCCAGAGCGGCAGAACCACCTACTACGCCACTGCCTGTGGCTCTTCGGCATACAGGTCCGCAAACCGCTTGAAGCTCCGCTTCTCCCAGCCGCGCTTGTGATAGGCATAGCCGGCGATCAGCGGCACGGCCAGCGTGGCCTCGCTGAAGACCATCTGTTCCCAGACCGTATCGACCTTGCCCCAGCTCGAAGCCTCCTTGAGCGTCGAGCTCGAGAGGGCCCCGTCGCGCACATCGGCCACGGTCACCTGCACCGCGTACTTGTGCATCTGCGGGTAGTCGTGCGCGCCCGCGTCCTGCTCCATCAGGATGTCCGCGGCGACCACAATGTCCTGGGCAAAGTTCTTCGGCACGCCGCCGCCGATCATAAAGAGGCCCGTTGTAGGGTTGGCCATTTTGATCTGCGTCACCTCATAAAAATCCTTGGCCGAATCGAAGCTGGTTTTCGGCTGGCCGCGGCGCTCGTGGTAGTGGGCGACGATGCCCAGGCCCGCCGAGCAGTCGGAAAACGCCGGGCAGAATATCGGCACGCCGTGCTGATAGGCGGCCTGCACGATCGAATCGGCTTTGGCCGCCCCGTCGTCGAGGTGCCGCCCCATCTCGTGGATCAGCTCGCGCGACGAATACGGCCGCGGCGGCAGGCCGTCGGCAATCCGCTTGACCGTCTCGTCGCAAATCCGCAGCTCGTCCTCGTCGATCAGCGTGTCGTAGATCCGGTCGATCGCGTGGTCGCGGAGCTGGCTGTCGTACATGCCGCTCTTGAGCCGCTCGTCGGCGATGTAGTGCCTAAAGCCCAGGGCCTCGAAGAAGTCCTGATCGACGATGTTGGCCCCGGTGCTCACGATCGCGTCCACCATCCGGTGGCGGACCATATCGACCAGCACCTGCTTGAGGCCGGCGCTGATCAGCGACCCGGCCAGGCACACGATGATGCCGCAGTCGGTGTCGCGGAGCATCCGGTCATAAATGTCGGCTGCCCGGGCCAGGTCGCGGGCCGAGAAGGCCAGCGATTGCATCGACTGCACGAGGGGCACTACGTTGTGCCGCTTGATGTCGATGTGCTCGATCGAGTGCTGAAGAAGTTCGGACTTGGAAGGCTTCCACTCGGACATGGCTTCGTCTCCTTGAGCCAGGGGCCGCACGGGGTCGGGAGTCTTTTGCGGGCAATGGTTATACAAAAAGGAAAATACCCTTACGCCCAAGACACCCCCCCCCCACCCTGCC
>JAKEHX010000622.1 GCA_022614795.1 Planctomycetaceae bacterium
AGGCGATAGGCCCCCGGATTGTCGGTGAACCGCACCGTCAAGCGCCCGTCGCGCGCGAGCAGGTCCTGCGGCTGGTCGAGCGGCGTGAACAGCTGATAGCGGGGCGGATATAGCGCCTCGTCGTTGGGCAGGACCGCCGCCTCCCCCGCTTGGAGGTTGAGCCGCGTCTGCCCGCTGCCGACCAAGTACAACATCGACTCGTTGACGAGCATCAGGTACGGCCAGGCGTCCTCGCCCGTCGCCAGGCGGTTCCACGCCTCATAGCCCGTGGGCCGCGGCGGATCCGAAACGGGGGTCGTCAACGTCAGCACGCGCCCGCGGCCCACGCGATGCTCGACCAGGGCCGGCTTGTTGTTGCCGAAGGGAATGATCGTGCGGGCATCGGGGGCCAGCTCGTCGAGGTTCCAATGGTAGTAGATCGGAAAGCGGTCCCACGGCACGCTGGTCTCGATCTGCCGGAACGCCGCGGTGATCGGGTGGTCGAACGAGCGCGGCGCGATGAACAGATCCCCCGCCGAGCGCGTCTGTCGCGTGAGCTTCCCTCCCAAGAGGCTGATCGCCGCCGGGTCCTGAAAGGGCGCAAGCGACTGGGCGTTATGGCCGAGGAACGCGCCAACGCCGCCCCCTTGGTCGGCATAGTCGGCGAGTTTCGTCCACAGGTCGGGCGTGAGCGGCGCGGGATCGAGCAAGACGACCGCGCGGTAGTCGGCCAGCTCGGTTTGCGCCAATCGCGACTGGTCGATGGCGTCACACTTGAACCGTGCCCGGCCCGTTTCGCGGAATTCGCGCGGGGCGATCGCCTCGATGAAATACGTCGTGGCGACCTCCGGCGGCGCGGCCACCAAAACAGGCCACGCCTCCTGCACCTCGATCGCGAAGAACCGCACGTCGTCGAGGGCCAGCCCATCCTCGCCCAGAATCCGCACGAGTCCCTGATGCACGCCCGGATCGAGCTTGCGAAGGACGAACTGCACTCGCTCGGCCGCGCCACCGGCGAGCTTCACCTCCTGGCTGCCTCGGCGCACTGGCTTAGGGAGCACCGCCTTGCCGTCGCGGATGATCGGCAGCGTGGGATCGGTCTCTTCGAGCTGCAGCTCGATCGTCTTGTTGCCGCCGGGACCCAGCGCCCGCACTTCGACGTCCAGCGCCAGCTCGCCCCCTTGCGGCACAACTTCCGTGGACAGCGCCAGGTCTCCCAGGGCAAAGTTCCGCGGCTTCTCGACCCCCACGTCGATCAGGTACAGGAGCACGTTCCGGTTGTCGGCCAGAAGCTTTGGCAGTTCGTCGCCGGCTTTGGTCGTCCAAGCGGCCTGGGCGAGGTCGGTGAAGACATAGACCTCCTTGCGAGTGTGTTCGTGTTGCTTCGCGATCTGAATGCCGGTGGCGATCGTCTCCGGCAGTGGGCGCGGAGTTCCCGTCGGGCGGACGCGCTCGACCATCTTCGCCGCGGCCGCCCGATCGACGGCAAACGCGCCGCTGCCCGAGCGCGAATCGATCACCGCGACTTCGCTGTCAGCCGGAAATTGGCGGATGAGCCAATCGGCCGTATCCCGGGCCACTTCGAGGCGGGTCCGATTCTCGTGACGGTAGTCCATGCGCGGCGACGTATCGACCACCAGCACGGCGGCGACGGGTGCCTCCTGATCGCCGATGACCGGCGCACCGCCCCAGAGCGAACGGACCACCATGACCAAAAGCGCAATCGCTTGGGCCGCCGCCACCCCGCACAGCCCGAAGACAAGTGGTTTGGGAGCGCGAACGACCAGTGCGATCGCCGCAACGATGGCGACTCCCACCGCCGCCGCTCCCACCAGACCGATGGCCAGCCAGTTCGACATGTCCGCGGAGGCCACGCTCGGCCGGGCCAAAGCGAGCGCCACCAGGCCAATCGCCGCACACCGCAGCGCGAGCAGAATCCAATGCCGCAGTTGCAGCCGCCGCTGATTGGCAATCCGCCGCTGCTGGATGAACCGCACGGCGGGAAAGACGAGCGGCTTGGGCTTTTGCCGCATGATCAAATGCAGCACGACGGGGATCGCCACAAAGGCGCCCCCCAAGAGCAGCGAAAGATTGACAAAAGCCATGCCCAAGTGGGGCAGGTTTTTCAACCTGCCACGAAAGAAGTCAGGAAGCGCTTGTGTCTGCCAGCATCAACCTTCAATCATACCGGGCCAGTGAACGTGCCGGCGGCGGGCGTGTCAGATTCCCGCCTGCGGCCCAAAACTTGCTCGCAAGTGTCGCTGGCCCCCAGCGAATGACAGGAGTGACAGGAGACAGAAGCCATCCGGGAATTGCGCAACTCGCGTCGCCGCCGTATGTTAAGACCATCTGCCAGCCGTTTGTTTTGCCGCTGAGCTACGCCCTATAATAATGACACGACCGCCTTTCGCTCCACGAAAGGGCGTCCTTTGGCGGAGCGAAAGGTGACGATGGAGTGGGGAGAGGAAACGGATATGCCTCGCGAAGATCGTCAGAATCGGAACCACTGGAAGCGCGGCCGCGCCGCTGGCGGAAGCCCAGTTCAGGGACGCCCAGCCCAGGCCCCTCGCGAGTTTCTCCTGAGAGCCGGCCTGATTGCCATCGGGGTCTGGCTCGCCTGTGTGGCGATCGGCAATTGGACCAGCCCGGGCGGCCTCGGCGGTTGGGCGCGTCAGGCCGCGGCTGCCCAAGACGTCGCTCCTGTGGCAGCCGACAAGGCCGCCGGCCAGTTCCCGGTTGTCCGCTTCGATATCCCTCTGCCGATCGACGGCCTGGTCGATAAGCAAATCCAAGGGCAGGTCGAACAGGCCCTCCGCAAGCTCCCCAAGGAGGGGCCGCGCTCGACGTTCGTCTTTGAATTCCGCCCCAAAGCCAACACAGCCGGCGAAGGAAACGACTATTTCCGTGCCCAGAGTTTGGCCCGCTACCTCTCTGGCGAACGGCTGGCCGGCGTGCGGACCGTCGCCTGGGTGCCGGTTTCGGTGAAGGGACATGCCGTCTTGCCGGTGCTCGCTTGCGAACAGATCATCATGCAGAAAGACGCCGAGTTGGGCGCCGCCGGCACGGACGAGCGGGGCACCATCGATGCTCTCGTCCGTCGCGGCTATGCGGAGATTGCCGATCGCCGCAAGACCGTCCCCACGCCCGTCGCCCTGGGCCTATTGGACAAGGACCTGGCGGTCTACAAGGTCCGCACGCCTGACGGCCTGCGGTACGAGCTTCCCGACGGCCTGGCTGCGCTTCGCCAGGAGGGCAAAGTCACCAGCGAGGAAACGTTTTTCCAGCCGGGCGATCCGCATGTGCTGAGCGGGGCTCAGATGCGGGAGCTGGGATTTGCCACGCACCTGGCCGACGACCGCCGCTCGCTGGCGGCCGCGCTCGAAGTGCCGGCAGCGATGCTTCAGCAGGAGCTGGTTCCCGAGGGAGGCTGGCGGCCGCTGCGGATCGATCTGAACGGTCCGGTCCATAAAAAGATCGTCAACTTCCTGCTCCGCACAATCGACGACCACGAGCGGCGCGACGACTTCAATTTGCTCTTCGTTTACATCCAATCGGCGGGGGGCGACCTCGACCAGAGCCGCCGCCTCGCCGAGCGGCTCTCGTCGCTCGGTCCGAAAGTCCACACGGTCGCCTACGTGGGCACGAGCGCCAGGGGCGATGCCGCCTTGATCGCCACGTCCTGCGACGAGCTCTTGGTCACGCCCGACGCGATGCTCGGCGGCCCCGGCGAGACGGCCCTCGTGGGCGACGAACTCGACCACGTTCGCGATGCGGTCGCGTCAATCGCCCGCAGCAGCGGCCGCGACTGGTCGCTGCCCCTGGCCCTTGTCGATTCGCGCGTGCAGGTGTTCCGCGCCACCCGCGCCTTGGGGGGCGACGTCCGCTACCTGTCGGCTGAAGAGTACGACGCGCTGCCGGACCGCGAACAGTGGAACCGCGATAACTCGCCCCTTCCAACGTCCGCCGGCATCACCGGCCAGACCGCGGAAGAGTGGGGCCTGGCCCGTACGACAGTGCAGAACCTCGACGATGCCAAGTCGCTCTTGCAAATCGAGGGAGAGCTAACCGCTGCCCGGCCCAATTGGGCCCTGGCCTTCATCGAGTGGCTCGCCGACCCCCGCATCGCCGGCATCCTGCTCTTCATTGGCTGGTTCGCCCTGATGATCGAGGTTTCGTCGCCGGGCGTCAGTGCGCCGGGCTTCATCGCCGCCTTGTGTTTTTTGCTCTACTTCTGGTCGCAGTTCCTGCACGGCACCGCAGGCTGGCTCGAAATCCTGCTCTTCGTCGGCGGCATCGTCTGCCTGGCGGTAGAGCTGTTCGTGCTTCCCGGCATGGGCGTTTTCGGCATCGGCGGCGGACTGATGATCGTCGTGTCGATCGTGCTCGCCAGCCAGACCTTCGTCGTGCCGACCAACAGCTACCAACTGCGCCAGTTCCCGGTGTCGCTGATGATGGTTGCCGCGGGAATGGCGGGTGGGTTGGCGGCGATTTTCGCGATTCGCCGTTTTCTCCCCGACACGCCTTATTTTAACCGGATGATGTTGAAGCCGCCCCCCGCGGAAGAGCGCGAGGCCCTCAGCCGCCGCGAAGCGCTGGCGGTGATGGACCACTTGCATGGCAAGCGGGGCGTCTCAACGACGCCGCTGGTGCCGGCGGGCAAGGCGCAGTTCGGCGACGAGTTGGTCGATGTCCGCAGCGACGGCGAATTCCTTCCCAAAGGAACACCGCTGGTCGTCGCCGACATCGCGGGCAACATTGTCGTCGTCCGCCGCGCCCCCGATGCATGATCGTCCCTAGCCCCCAGCCCTAGCCCCTAGCCCCCCATCTGATTCCCGTGTCTCCCGCTGCCTTCGCCATCCTGCTGCTTGCTCTGGGCCTGATTTTTCTGGTCCTGGAGTTCTTCATCCCCAGCGGCGGCAGCCTCGCCGTACTCTGTGCTTTGTCGCTCTTGGGGGCGATCATCGTCGGCTTCATGGCGGGGCCGTGGACCGGCATGTCGATCCTGCTCACCGAAGCGGTCGTGGTGCCGGCCGCGCTGGCCGCGGCTGTCAAATGGTGGCCCGATACGCCGATCGGCCGCATGATCCTGATTCCCCGCCCCGCCTCGCCCGACGAAGTGCTCCCCGAAACTGAGAACTATCGCGGCCTGAAAGACCTCGTCGGCAAGCGCGGCACGGCCCGCGGCCTGATGGTCCCCAGCGGCATTGTCCTCATCGAGAACAGACCGTACGACGCAGTGAGCGAAGGGACGACCATCGAAGCGGGCCAGAACGTGCTCGTCGTCGGCGTTTCAACGCAGCGGCTTGTGGTCCGCCCGGACACCACGATCCGCGCCGAGCTGGTCGAGCCGGCCGCCGCTGCCGCTTCGTCCGATCCGCTCGCCCAGCAGATCGCCGATCCGTTCGCGGAATAGGGTCGGAGTGCATCGTAGCCGAACTCGCCAGAGTTCGGGTGCAAACACGTCGCCCTTTGCCCGAAGTCTGGCGACTTCGGCTACATTAATCCAAGAGGTCCCCATGCTTCGCCGCGATTTTCTCGCCACATCCGCCGCAGCTGCCAGTGCCGCGTTGCTTCTTCCAATTCGCGGACGGGCCGACGACACGCCCGCTGCCGGCCGGATCTACACCTCCCCCGCCGAGGCCATCGCGTCCCCGCGAGAGGAGCTGGCCTATGTCGTTGGAGTTTATGCCGGCACCAAGGTCCAGGCCCCCGATTTCCTCGCCACGATCGACCTCGATCCCGCGTCCAAGACCTATTCGCAGGTCATCCATCGCCTGCCCATGCCCAACGTCGGCGATGAGTTGCATCATTTCGGCTGGAACGCTTGCGGCTCGTGCCACGGCGAGCGCGAGCGGCGGTTTCTGATCGTTCCGGGCGTCGCCAGCAGCCGGATTCATATCCTCGATACGGCCGACCCGCGCCAGCCGAAGCTGCACAAGACCATCGAGCCTCGCGAGGTGATCGAGAAGACGAAGCTCACTGCTCCGCACACCGTCCATTGCCTGTCCGACGGCCGCATCATGATCTCGATGCTCGGCAACGAGTCGGGGCAGGGGCCGGGCGGATTCCTGCTCCTGGACGAAAAGTTCAACATCGCCGGCCGCTGGGAAGCCGCCACCACCGGCATGCACTACAACTACGACTTCTGGTACCAGCCGCGGCATAACGTGATGATCTCCAGTGAGTGGGCCGCGCCCAACACGGTGAAGCCCGGCTTCAAGCTCGATGACGTCAAAGCGGGAAAATACGGCCAGCGCCTGCACTTCTGGGACTGGGAAGTGCGAAAGATCGCCCAGTCGATCGATCTGGGCGAGAAGGGGCTGATTCCGCTCGAAGTCCGCTTCCATCACAACCCCGACAGCCAGCACGGCTTTGTCGGCGCGGCCCTGTCGAGCGTCATGTGGCATTGGTACAAGTCCGGCGACACCTGGAAAGCAGACCCCGTCATCGAAGTCCAGCCGCGAGAAGTCGCCGGCTGGCCGTTCCCGGTGCCCGGACTGATCACGGACCTGGTGCTGTCGATGGACGACAAGTGGCTCTATTTCTCGAATTGGCTGCACGGCGACGTGCGGCAGTACGACGTGAGCGATCCGTCCAAACCCAAGCTCACCGGCCAGCTTCAGCTTGGCGGCGTTGAAGGGAAGGGCCCGACCATCGCTGGAAAGAAGCTCGCGGGCGGCCCGCAGATGCTCCAGCTGAGCCTCGACGGCCGCCGCCTTTACGTCACCAGCTCACTCTTCTCGTCCTGGGACAACCAGTTCTATCCGCAGATCGCCGAACAAGGCTCCTACATGCTCCAGATCGATTGCGATACGGCGAAAGGGGGCCTCAAGCTGAACGACAAGTTCCACGTCGATTTCGGCCGCGAGCCTGCCGGGCCCGCGCGAGCGCACGAGATGCGCTTCCTCCGCGGCGACTCCACGTCGGATATTTGGACGTAGCTCGCGATGAAACAGTCTCGACCATCTTACGCCAACCCTCCCCGCCTGATTGGCGCTCGACGAGGCTGGCGAATTGGAAAATCCACTATTTTCGAGTTAAATCCCGTTGACGCGTGATTGCGATGCGGACATAATCCGAAAAGCGAGATGTCTCCCGCGTGCCGTACAGGGGCTGCTTTCTGGACTCAGCATCGGGGCGATGCTCGATTCATCATTCGTTCGTTCTTCCGTTGGGAAGGGAAAGGAAGGTGGCCAATGAGAAAAATGTGGGAGGGAACAAGACGCGGCTTCACACTGGTGGAGCTGCTCGTCGTAATCGCCATTATCGGCGTGCTGGTGGCGCTCTTGCTGCCGGCGGTGCAAGCCGCTCGCGAAGCGGCTCGGCGATCGAGCTGCGGCAATAACATGAAGCAGCTCGGGATTGCCGTCCACAATTTCCATGACGTACGCGGACGAATTCCTCCGGGAGGGGCCCGCGATCAAGCGCCGGAGTTTGGCGTCCGTCCGACCCCCCCCGATGTTGCGTGGGGTAGCTCGTGGTTCGTGTACATCCTGCCCTTTATGGAGGGGAACACGATGTACGATAAGTTCGATTTTGCGGGGGGCTCAGGTTGGGGCGGCGCCAATGGGCCGAGCCCGCCGGCCACCGGCGACACGATCAACAATCCAGTGGCGAATCGGATCTTCATTTCAAACTTCTTTTGCCCGTCCTCTCCTCTGGAGAGGCTGTGTTTGAGCACGCGTACCGGCCACCTCACCATGGCGCCGTCCTACGTCGGAATTGCGGGTGCCGTGCCGGCCGCGTTTCCGACCGGATCGGGATATACGGAAACGCGGCGCTTCCTTCCCGCATCCGGCGCTGGGTGCTGCACGGGTGGCATCGAGTCGGGCGGCGGAACCTTCATTTCCAGCGGAAAACTCACCTTCGCATCACTTCAAGATGGCACCAGCAACATCATGATCGCCAGCGAAGTCAGCAACTGGCTGCGCGACGTGCGCAACCAGCAAGTTGATTACCGGTCGCAGCGCCAGCATGGTTTCATCATCGGCACTAGCCGCAGCCGCCCGCCGAATGTGAACGAGGGAAACGGCACGGGCGACCGCCGCACCTTCAACTTCAACTCGATTCGCTATCCCATCAATTTCTTTAGCAAAGCGACGGACGGCCTGACCGTGGGTGGCGACTGCGGCAATCTTGGCGTTTGTCAGAACGCAAGCACGAACATTCCGCTGAATTCGGCGCATCCAGGAGGCGTGATGATCTTGCTGGGCGATGCCTCTGTACGGTTTCTGCCCCAGACGACGTCGCTGTTCATTTTGGCCCAACTGGCGACTCGCGATGACGGATTGGCCATGCAGGTTCCGTAGCCAATGCTCGGCTCACAGCGGAGCGCTTCCCTCCAGTGCCCTCGGCGGCACTGGAGGGACCACCGGTTGCCGTCGTCCCCATGTTCCACTTTCCATTGAAGAGATCTTAATCGCATGCGCTATTTACACGTGGCGGCTACAGCACTCTTGCTTTCGATGACGTTGGCCTTCCTGGGCTGCGGGAGTGATTCTGCGAAAGGCGGCGTCGCCAAAGTCAAAGGAACGGCGTCCTTTGATGGCAAGCCGATCGAGGACGGAATGGTCTATTTGAAGCATCCCGAAAAGGGGACCGTCAGCTCTTTGCCGATCAAGAATGGAGCGTTTGAAGGGGATGCGGAGATCGGCACGATGCGGGTGGAGATCGCCGCGTATCGCATGGTCACGCCGAAGACCGACATGGTGGATTACCAGCCCGAGCCGTCCAAAGAGAATTTCCTGCCGATCCAGTACCACCTGGAGAGCAAGATGACCGAAGAGGTCAAGGCCGACGGATCGACCGTGCTCAAGTTCGACCTGAAGAGCCAGTAGCCGCGAGCCCCGCAGCGCTAGTCGTGGGGCGGAGCTGCCGCGCTCGTTTGCCGATCCGCTTGTGGCTCGCCTTCCCGCAGGCGGTAGTAGTTGTCCGCAATCAGCCCCTCCCAGTGCTGTATCTGGCCCCAAGGCCAGTGAACGGACAAACGGCCGATTTTCTGTGTCGGTCCCAGGCCAAACAGCAACCGCCGATCGCTGGACGACAGATAACTGCCGCCCCCCTTGGCATATCGCGTCAGCCGGCGTCCCTCCAGCTCGACCGTCGCCGTGGCCCCCGCGACGTCGCGGCGATCGCGGCCGACAAGTTCGACACCCAGCCAATGATTCTCGCCGGGGACGCGCTCGTTCATGAGCACCACGACGGGCGAATTACTGTGGCTGATCACCAGGTCGGGCCAGCCGTCGTTGTTGAGATCGCCGATCGCCAGGCCGCGGCCGAGCAGCTCGCGCTCAAAATAAGCGCCACCCTGCGAGCTGATGTTGTCGAAGAATCGCCGCCCGTTGCGCTCGACATTGTGCAGCAAGACCGCTCGTTGCCGGTAGCTGGCCTCGACCGGGAACCGCTGGACGTGGCCATTGACGATCACCAGGTCCTCCCAGCCGTCGTTGTCGGCGTCGACAAACCCTGTGCCGAAGCCGACGTATCGGCGGCCCAGCGCGGCAATGCCTGCGGCCTTCTCGTCATGGTAGAACAGCCCTGGCTCGATCTGGGCATATAAGGCGTGCACCTCACCCTGAAAGTTGGTGACCCATAGCGCCGGGCGGCCGGTGCCGTGCGGATCTCCTGCATCGACGCCCATGCTGCCGTCGTAGTCCCCTTCCTCATCCAGTGCCACACCCGCCGCCAGCCCCCGTTCCTCCAGTCGGCCCTGGAGATTGATGTAGAGAAAGTTCGGCGTGGCGTCGTTGGCGACATAGATGTCCGGCTGGCTGTTCCCATCGACATCGACGATCACCGCGCCCAGCCCGCAGCCCTCGGCGCGGAGCGATTGCTGCTGGGTCGCGTCGTGGAACGTGCCATCGCCGTTGCTCAGAAACAGCGAGCCTCGCTGCGGCTGGAAGCGCTGGGGCGGACACACGTCGCGTCCGTGCGGCGTGCCGGCCTTCGGGCAAATCGGATCGTTGGCAAACGACCAGTCGGTGTAGTGGCAAACAAAGAGATCTGCATAACCGTTGCCGTCGATGTCGCCCCAGGCGGCACTGGCGCCCCAAAGCGGATCATCGTGCGGACCATCGATTCCAGCCGGCTGCGCGACTTCTTCGAACTTTCGCCCCCCTTGCCCATCATCCGTGTTATGAAACAGGGCCAGGCGGCCGTATCCAGTGACGGCAAAATCCGGCCAGCCGTCGCGATCGTAGTCGGCCGCCGCGCAGCCGTGCGAATAGAACGACACCCGGTCCAGGCCAGTCGCCTCGGTCACGTTTGCGAATTTTCCATTGCCCAGGTTGCGAAACAATCCCGTTGGCCGTCCGTGAATCCGGCTCCCTTCCGAATCGAAACCGCCGCCGCCGGGCAGAACGAGGTCGAACCAGCCGTCGCGGTCGTAGTCGATCAGTCCCACGCCGCCGCCCAGCGACTCGAGCAGCGTGTAGCGGTTGGCTTCTTCGCCGCTCGTATAGGTGAAGTCCAGACCGCAGCCAGCCGTCACATCACGAAACCACGGAGGACCTCGTGCATCGGCCGTCGGCTGGATGGGCGCCTTGCCAGCCGCTATGGAAGGCGATGTCGCAGGCTTGCAACCCGAGGCAATCGTGCTGGCGGCGAGAACCAGAGCCACCAAGGGCGGCCGGCTGATTCGCTTCCTGGAGGGAGTGTGCATGCGACGCCAGCCTAACGAGGCGCCGGACGAGGTGCGACTGGCTGCTGGTCCGCGCCGCTAGCGGCTGACGACGGTCCCTGTTGCAGCATCGTCGTGATCCGCTGCACGGCTTTCTGCAAGCGCTCTTGGTAGCGCTGGGCCTCGTCACCGCGGCCGGTCAATCGCAGGAAGTCGATCATCGCGGTCAACACGGCATGGCGGTCCGGCGCCAAGCGTTCGGCCCGGCGAAACCAACGGCCCGCCTCCTCGGTCTGCCGCTGATCCAGGGCGACGCGGCCGCGCAGCACGATCCCCTCCAGATGGTCGGGGGCCACGGCGAAAAGCCGGTCGAGCGTACTGGCCGCCTCCTCCAGGCGGCCGAGGTTGCGCTCGACGATTGCTTGCTGGTAGAGCACGTCCGCGTCCGCTGGATTCGCTTGACGGAGCACCTGCAAGTGCTCCATCGCTTCGGCGGGGTCAGAATGAGCCAGAACCTGCGTCAGTGCCAGCCGGGCCTCTCGATTGGCCGGATCAAGCTCGACGGCCCGGCGATAGCAAACGGTTGCCTGTTCCACCTCGTGGGCCAGCAGCAGCGCCATGGCCTGCCAGAGAAGTCCTTGCACCTGATCTGGTGTGGCGGTCCGTCGCTCTTGCCACGTGGCGAGATAAGCGCGGGCCCGCGGCAGGTCGAGCATTGCCAG
>JAKEHX010000623.1 GCA_022614795.1 Planctomycetaceae bacterium
GGCCTGGCCCGGGCCAGGCCCAAACCTGACGATTTTGCCCCGGCAACCCAGCTGGGCGAACGCCACGGCTTGGGCTGGCCAATTCTCGTTGCTACAGTCGTCGGAACCATAGCTGGGGGATTGGGAGGAGTGGTCTGGACGCTCGTGGCCAGCCCTGGTCGAGTGGGCCTCTTGAATATTGGCGTCGGCGCGGTTGCCTTTGCCGTCCTGGGCGGAATAGTGGCCTTCGCAGCCTTCGGGTTCGTTCGGGTAGGACTGGGTGCCTTGCGGCAGGCGCAAGCTGACCCGAAGCATTAGCGAGATTCGAGAAAATCACGCGAAGACGATGTACTCCCGCGCTCTCACCTGGTGGACCATTCTGCGAATCGCCCTGGCCGAGCGGCTGGTCTATCGCGGCGACTTCGCCCTCGGCACGCTGATGCGTTTCCTGCCGATCATCACGCAGATTTTTCTTTGGTTCGCCGTCTTTCAGGCCCGCGGGAACGAGCAGCTTGCGGGCTATTCCTACAGGGATTTCGTCGCTTATTACCTGCTCACAATGATTGCCCGGGCGTTCTCGAGCATGCCCGGCCTGGCGTCGGGCATCGCCGGCCAGATCCGCAGCGGCGAGATCAAAAAATTCCTCATCCAGCCGATCGATCTCCTCGGCTTTTTGCTGCTGGGGCGGATCGCCCACAAGCTCGCCTACTACGCCGTCGCCGCGCTCCCCTTCGCCCTGGTCTTTTTCCTCTGCCGCGACTTTTTCCCGGGCTGGCCGAGCGCAACGAACCTCGCGGCAGGCATCCTGTCGCTGATTCTCTGCTTCCTGCTCGGCTATTACCTGGAAGCGTGCATGGGACTGGTCGGCTTCTGGTGGCTAGAAGTCAGCTCACTGCTGTTCGTCTATATGCTCTTCAGTTTCTTCCTGTCGGGCCACATGTTCCCACTCGACATGCTGCCCGAGCCCTGGAAAACCTTGGTCATGCTGACGCCACTGCCCTACCTGGCCTATTTTCCGTCGGCGGTGCTGCTAGGAAAGATGCAAGGTGGGGAACTCGTATTTGGACTTCTGGCCGAAGCGGGCTGGGTCGTGTTTTTCATTGTTTTGTCGCGAGTGGTTTTCCACTACGGCACACGGCGCTACAGCGCATATGGCGGTTAGGTCAATTGTCACTCGTGACTTGGCTCTGGAACGGCCCCACGCAACTCACAAACGACGACTGACAACTGACGACTGACGACTGACAACTGACCAATGCCCAACCACGCCTCCTATCTCAGCGTGTTCCTCACCTTCGCCCGCAACAGCCTCGTGCGGGACATGACGTTTCGCATCAACTTTTTGATCGAATGTGCCAGCAGCGTCACTTGGACGGCGATGAACCTGGGCTTTTATTTGCTGATCTTTCAGCACACCGACGAAATCGGGGCCGACACCGGCTGGGGCAAGTGGGAGTTTTTCGCCTTCCTGGCGACGACGATGCTCGTCAACAGCCTGGTGCAGGCGTTCTTTATGCCCAACTGCGAGGACGTGAGCGAATTGATCCGTACCGGTGGCCTCGACTTCGCCCTCCTCAAGCCGATCGACACGCAGTTTTTGATTTCACTCGAAAAGATCGATTGGTCGAGCCTGGCCAACTTCGCAGCGGGTTTGGTGCTGCTCGTGGTGAGCCTGGTTCGCATGACTGCGCGGCCGGAGAGCCCGCTCGTGCTCACGCCAACGACGGTAGCTCTCTACGTCTTCTACGTTTTGTGCGGCGTGGCGATCCTCTACAGCCTGATGATCTCGCTGTCGGCCACGAGCATCTGGCTTGGTCAGAACCGCTCGCTCTATGACTTCTGGTTCTATATCACCAATTTTTCACGCTACCCGATGGAGATTTACGACGGCCGCTGGGGGCGTCCGCTGCGGTGGGCCTTCACGTACTTGATTCCGGTGCTGATCGTCGTCAATGTGCCGGCCCAGATCATCGCCCGGCCGATCGCCCCGGGAGGCAGCTCCGTCTGGCCGCTGGCGATCTTTGCCCTGCTGGCAACCGCCGGCAGCCTCGCCGCCTCGCGCTGGGTCTTTCAAACCGCCCTGCGCAATTACCGCAGCGCATCGTCGTAGAACCCGCGGCTCGGCCGGAGCCTCGCCCTCCCGAGCCCCGACTCCCGACCCCCGATTCCTGTCTCCCCAACCTTTGTCTCCCCAAGTCTTGTTCTCCCAACTATGATGGCGGCATGCCCGGCCCGCGACCACGCCGTTTCGACTCGCCCCAGCAAGAGGTCTATCTCAGCCTCTGGCGGACGTACGACCGCCTCCGCATGCTCGAGGACAAGCTCTTCTCGCAGTACGAGCTGACGGCCCAGCAGTACAACGCCCTGCGGCTGCTCAAGGCCGAGCATCCCGCGACCTTGCCCACGCTGGCCCTCGCTTCGCGGCTCGTCTCGCACAACCCGGACATCACGCGGCTCTTGGATCGCCTGGCCGATCGGGGTCTCGTGGTCCGCGAGCGGATGGCCGACAACCGCCGCGTCGTGCAAGTCGGCATTACCGAGTCCGGCCTGGCCCTGCTCAAAGAACTCGAAACGCCAGTCCGCCGGTGCCACCAGGAGCAGCTCGGGCACCTCTCGTCGAGCCAGCTAAAGTCGCTCGTCGATCTTCTCCGCGCCAGCCGCCAGCCGCATGAAGAAGCCGAAAGCCCCTGGCGGTAGCAGTCGAGCGGGAGGCGTAAGCCTCCCGATGGTCTGGCTCGGGGACAAGCCAGCGCTATCGGGGTGCTCACGCACCCCGCTCGCCTAGCGGGTGGCGAAACAGGAAACGGGTGTTCTCATCGGTCTCCTTCCGGCGCTCCCAGCACCACGTCCACCTCCAGTGTTTCTTCGGCCGCACTGCGCGGGCTGCGCACGATCGTCAGCTTGACTTTGTGGCCCGGCTGGTGTTTTTCGAGGGCGGTGAACAGCCCTTCGACGCTCTCGACTGGCTGGCCGTTGATGGCCACGATCAAGTCGCCCAAAACCCATTCTCCCGTGCGCGCCCGCCGCGTCGGCCGCAGCCCCGCCTGTGCCGCGGGTCCGCCGGGCGCGATCGTTCCGATCAGCGCGCCGGCGAGGCCTCTCGGCCGCGTGTAAGCGTCGGGAAGATACTCGGCGCCGAGCACCGGGCGGACAACCTTGCCATACCGCAGAAGCTGCGGCACGATCCGCTGAATGGTGTCCACTGGAATGGCGAATCCCACGCCGGCTGAGGTGCCCGAAGGACTGTAGATCGCCGTATTCATCCCGATCAGCCGGCCTCGACTGTCGAGCAATGGTCCGCCCGAGTTGCCGGGGTTGACCGCCGCGTCGGTCTGAATCATCCCCTCGATGTCCTTGCCTGTGAGCGATGGAATCCGCCGCCCCAGGCCGCTGATGACGCCGGTCGTGAGCGTCTGGTCGAGCCCGAACGGATTGCCGATCGCAAACACCTTTTGCCCGACTTCCAAGTCCGCCGAGGTACCGACCAAGAGTGGCTGGATTCGCTCCGCCGGCGCGTCGATTCTCAGTACGGCCAGATCGACATCCGGCCAGCCGCCGATCGGCACCGCGTCCCACGTGCTTTGATCGGCCAGGGTCACCTTCCATTGGTCCGCCCCGCGGGCCACATGAAAATTCGTGACGATATGCCCCTTCTCGTCCCAGATGAACCCACTGCCGGTTCCCTGCGGCACATCGACAATGTTGAAGCCGTAGTCGCGGGCCGCGGCGAGCGTCGTGATATGCACGACCGACCGCGACGACTGCTTGAAGAGGCTGATCGTCGCCTTCTCATCGGCGGCCAGGTCGCCGGCCGGCGCGATCGGCCGCGGCTGAGCGTCCGGATCGAGTGCGGCCAAGGGCAATCGCCGCCCAAACATCTGCCAGAATTGCACGATCAGCATCACCGCCACCAGAAACACGAGCAGCGGCACCAGGCGGCGGAGCGTCCGCGGTTCAGACGACGGCGGTGGGGTAGTGTAGGACATTTTCCCGATTCACGTGAGTGTGTGTTTCCCGTCCAACGTAGTTGACATCGCCACGTGTCGCAAAGCATAAAGGAGGTCCCTCACTACCGTGCCCGCCGTTTGCAGCCCGCCTGCGGAGCCGCTTCATGCCCCGAGTTTGCTCCCTCGTCTTGCTCACGCTCGCACTGCCCGCCTTTGGATTTGCCGCCGACGTGCCGCCTCGCGTGATCGGTTTCGAGCGCTTCTACGCGGACGACGGGGATGCCGTGGCAGCGGGACAGCTCTTGCTGGGCGAATTGAACTGCACGAGCTGCCATCAGGCGGAACCGTCTTTGGCCAGCCTGGTGCAGAAAAAGCAGGCCCCGGTGCTCGACAGCGTCACAACCCGCGTCAAGCCGCAGTATTTGCTCAAGTTTCTCGCCGACCCGCAGACGACCAAGCCCGGCACGACCATGCCCAACGTGCTGGCCGCCGTGCCGGAAGCCGAGCGGGCGAAAATCGTCGAGTCGATCGTCCACTTTCTGGCCACGACCGGCCAGGTGACGCATGCCAACCCGGTGCGCCAGCACGTCAGCCGCGGCGAGGCCCTGTTTCACGCCATCGGCTGCGTGGCCTGCCACGATTCGCGCAAAGAGCCGGCCGCGCCGCCGCTGGCGACCTCGATCGTCCTGGGCACTCCCTCGCGAAAATACACGCTGCCGGGCCTGACGCAGTTCCTCGAAAACCCGCTTGCCGTCCGTCCCGGCGGGCGAATGCCGCACCTGAACCTCACGGCCAACGACGCCCGCGACATCGCCTCGTTTCTGCTGAACGACCTCGATGTCGCATCGGGCCTGCAGTACGCCTACTACGAAGGCTCGTGGGACAAGCTCCCCGACTTCGGCAAGCTGACGCCGAAAGAGGTCGGCGACGCCGCAAACTTCGACTTGAACGTCGTCAAGCGCAAGGACAATTTTGCCCTCCGCTTCGACAGCACGATCCGCATCGACAAGGACGGCGAATACCTGTTCCTGATCGGCTCGGACGACGGGTCGCGGCTGGTGATCGACGAGAAGGAGGTGATCAACAACGACGACATTCATCCGTTCCAGCAGAAGCGCAAGAAGGTCAAGATGACCGCCGGCCTGCACACCGTCGCGGTCGAATTCTTCGAACAAGGGGGCGAGGAGGTCTTGCAGGTCGATTTCGAAGGCCCGGGCATGCCGCAAATGCCGCTGGCCTCGCTGATCGTCGCCACGAAAGCCAGCGGCACGTCGCCGCCGCCTGAAATGTTCAAAGTCGATCCTACGTTGGCCGCCAAAGGCAGGGAGTATTTCGCGTCGCTCGGCTGCGCGTCGTGCCACAGCCTCAAGCTCAGCGGGCAAACGATCGCTTCTACGAAGACCGCGCCGGCGCTTGCATCGCTCAAAGGCCAAGGAGGCTGCTTCGCCGATCTTCCGCCAAAGTCGCCGCGCTATGCCCTCAGCCCCCGACAAAAGGAAACGCTCGCCGCTGCGATCGCCGCCGCCCGCCAGCCTGTCAAATCCCTGTCTCCCAGCGAATCGGTCGAGCGGATGCTGGTCCGGTTCAACTGTGCCGCCTGCCACGACCGGAACAAACTCGGCGGCGTCGAAGTGGCCCGCAATCCGCACTTCCAATCGGACATGCCGGAAATGGGGGACGAAGGGCGGATCCCGCCGAGTCTCACCGGCGTCGGTGCCAAGCTCAATCCGCAGTGGCTGCGGACGGTCCTCGCCGACGGTGCCAAAGACCGCCCCTACATGTTCACGCGGATGCCGAAATTCGGCCTGGAAAACGTGGGGGAGATGGTCGCCGGCTTGGAAAAGGCCGATGCCGCGCTCATCAAGCCCGCGCCAAAACTCACCGTCGATGACAACGACAAGAGACTCAAAGCCGTCGGTCGGCGGCTTGTCGGGGCCCAGGGCTTCTCGTGCATCAAGTGCCATACGTTCGCCGACAAGCGCTCGACCGGTATCCAGGCCCTTAGCTTGACGACGATGACCCGCCGGCTGCGGCGCGATTGGTTCCATGAGTACATGGTCGATCCACAGCAGTACCGGCCCGGCACGCGCATGCCGACCCCGTTTGCCAACGGCCAATCGACCCTTCCCGCGATCCTCGGCGGCAGCGTCGACGTGCAGACGAGGGCAATGTGGGACTTTCTGGCCGACGGCGACCAGTCGATCCTGCCGATTGGCCTGGTGACCGGGCAGATCGAATTGATCGCGTTTGACGAGGCGGTCGTCTATCGCAACTTCATCGAAGGAGCCGGCACGCGGGCAATCGGCGTCGGCTATCCAGCCAAGCTCAACCTGGCGTTCGACGCCAACGACATACGCCTGGCGATGATCTGGCATGGGGCCTTTATCGACGCAGCCAAGCACTGGACCGGCCGCGGCGCGGGCTTCGAAAAGCCGCTGGGGGACAACGTCTTCAACCTGCCGGCGGGTCAGACTTTCGCTCAGCTCGAAGGCAGCCAGGCTCCCTGGCCCGTCGCGCCGTCCAAAGAAGCCGGCTACCGGTTCCGCGGTTATCGGCTTGGCGCGCAGCGCAATCCGACGTTTCTGTACTCCCTCGGCGACGTGCAGATCGAGGACTATCCTGCTCCGGTGGGCGAGTCCGACTATTTCGTGCTGACGCGCACGTTTTCGCTTTCGTCCGCCAAACCGCCCGCGAACTTGTGGCTGCGGGCCGCTATGGGCGGAAAGATCGAGCCGCAAGAGGGCGGCGGCTACAAGATCGACGACCGCCTCACGCTCAAGATTGCCGGCCCCGGCAAGCCGGAGCTGCGCCAAATGGGCAATTCGAACGAACTGATTGTGCCGGTCGTCTTTGACGGCGGCCGGGCGACAGTGATGGTGACGTACGACTGGTGACTTTGAACATGTTGAATAAATCGACACTGCTTACAGCTTGTCTCGCACTCCTCGCCGCCCCGGCATTCGCTCAGAAAAGCGACCCCGAGGACCAGTATTACCGCATGCTCCGCTTCCCGATGAGCGAGCAGATCGTGCTTGAAGCGGGGGCCCTCGAGTTCATGCCCGATGGCAAGCTGGCCGTGGCCACCCGCCGCGGCGATATCTATCTCGTCGATCAGCCGCTCACGGAAAAGCCCGATGAGGCCACGCTGTCGGTCTATGCCAGCGGTTTGCACGAGGTGCTCGGCCTGGCGTGGCGCGAGCCGTGGCTCTACTGCGTGCAGCGGTGCGAAGTCACTCGGATGAAAGACGAAGACCGCGACGGCCGGGCCGACCTCTTCGAATCGGTCAGCGACGGCTGGGAGATCGGCGGCGACTACCACGAATATGCGTTCGGCTCGAAGTTCGACAAAGACGGCAACCTTTGGGTCACCCTCTGCCTGACCGGTTCGTTCACGAGCGAAGTCAAATATCGCGGCTGGTGCCTGCGAATAACGCCCGAGGGCAAGGTCCTGCCGACATGCAGCGGCCTGCGCTCGCCGGGCGGCATGGGAGCCAACGCCGAAGGGGACATGTTCTATACCGACAATCAAGGCCCGTGGAACGGCACGAGCGGCCTCAAGTGGCTGCGGCCCGGCAAGTTCGTCGGCCATCCTGGCGGCTTTCGCTGGTACGACATAACCGCCGGCGCAATCGGTCCGCGGCCCGCGGAGCCGCAATCGAACAGCCGGATGATGGTCGAGGCCAAGAAGATCCCCGAGCTGGAGCCCACAGCCATCTATTTCCCCTACAACAAGATGGGGCAATCGGCGTCGGGCATCGCGTGTGATCTGTCGGGCGGCAAATTCGGCCTGTTCGAAAAGCAGCTCTTCGTCGGCGATCAGACCCACAGCACGGTGATGCGGGTTGATCTCGAAAGGGTCCAAGGGCACTATCAAGGGGCCTGCTTCCCGTTCCGGCAAGGATTCGGCAGCGGCTCGCTGTCGCTCATCCAGGCCAACGACGGGTCGCTGTTCGTCGGCGGCACCAATCGCGGTTGGGGCTCGCGCGGGCCGCAGCCCTACTCGCTCGACCGGATCGTGTGGACGGGCAAAACGCCGTTTGAAATCCACCAGATGCGCGCCCGGCCCGACGGCTTTGAGCTGACCTTCACCGAAAAGGTCGATCCGGCGACGGCCGGCGACGCCAAGTCGTACAAGCTCAACACCTACACCTACATTTACCAGTCCGTCTATGGCAGCCCTGAAGTGGACGCGACCGAACCGGCGATCACCAAGATCGAGGTTTCGCCCGATGGCCTTAAGGCGCGTCTAACCATCGATAAGCTCCAGGAAGGGCACGTCCACGAGCTGCATGCGGCCGGCGTCCGCTCCGCAGCCGGCCAGCCGCTCTTGCATCCGCAGGCGTATTACACGCTGAATTACATCCCGGAGACGTAAAGAGCTGCCGTCGATCGCTCACGAAACACCGTGCGGGCTCATGGCTGAACCTCCTGCACCTGGCACGCGCTGAGCGGGAACTTCCGGTTGTCGTCTTGGACGAACGTCTCGAAATTGACGACGAAACCAAGGGCTCGATTGCTGGACTGGGCAAAATGGCGGAGCCGCGGGAGCCAGCCCTCCCCGCCATAGCTGTAGGCATAAAACCGCTGACCGGCGGGCGTCGTCAACTGCCAGAAGTCGGCGCCCATCAGGCCACTCTTCGGCGGCGGCGGAGCACCTTCGCCCTCCGGCCGGTGCTTATAAACCTTGCGCTGGTGCTGCACTGGCGTCTCTTTGGCCGTCGCTTCGATGTAAATGGCCCGGGCGCGGCCGGGGAAAGCGCCCGGGATCCAACACTCGGCAGGGCACTTCCGGTCTGGTTCTGGAATACTCATCCAAAGCTTGTCGAGCTGCTGCCGCAATTTCTCTGGCGAACCGCAAGATAAGATCTTCATCTTGCTCCAGCTTTTCGGAAGTCTGGCTCGTTGCCCTTCATCCGTCAGCAACACCACACCGGGCACAACGACGCTGAAGTCGCCGGCCCGCGCCAGCCGGAACATGAGCTCCGCGATCGCCGGCCTCAGGTCAGGAATGTTGAAGATCGCGAGGCCAGGCCAAATATCCACAGAATGGTCGGGTAGCCGCAAGGAAAGCGGTGGCCACTCGTCATCATTCACGAGCCGACCTGCACCACCACCATGCTCGCCTATATAGCGGAGGCAGACCTCACTCAGGTCCTGCATGACGGCCGGATGCTTGGGACATTCGTTCGCCTCGGCGTCGAAACGATAGAGGTGGATCGCCTCATACCGTACTTCCTCTATCTCTATTTCCTCCTTCTTTCCTTTGGCAGCCGCTTGCTCGTCCCGCTGCGGCGCGGCTGCACGTGCCGCATCATCGCCACTCTTTTTTTCTTCGGCGAGGAACCGCTTGACAGCCCGAGCTCGGAACTCGGAATTGGCACGAAACCAGCTCTCTAAACGTTTCGCAAGTTCGTCCGGCGACCGGCACACCGGCGAAACTTCTTTGCGTTTCCAATCCTCCTCCGGCAAGTGGCGTCGCTGGTAGGGGCGAAAGAGGATTGCCGGGTACTGTCCCCCCTCCGGCAACACCGCGAAATCCCCCGCCTTCGCCACAGCGAAGACTACCTCAACCGTCAAAGGATCAAGCTCCTGGATCGGGAAGATCGCATGATCGGCATGGATCTCCACGGTACCGCCCGGCAAATCCACCAGTAGTGTATCCCCTGATACGCTCGCATCGATATCCAGGCAATTTAGCCGGCGCAAGGTGCTCCGAACGGACTTAGCCAGCCGCCCAACTGCCTTTGTCTGGTCGACTTCATCACCGTCTTCGCCAAATCGCGCCAGAATCAATTCGATGCCCATCGTCCCGAGTCTCCAAAGGCGCCTGACCCTAACCACCGAGCGCCATGCTAGCAAATGGGACGGCGGAATTCTCACCTTGACCATTTCCAGCCCGCGCCGAGAATGCTCCTGGCTGCCACGAGGGCAGTCTGATCTGATTTCCGTCACCAAGGCAAGGAGGCTGCGGCGATGGCATCTACCCATGTTGGGTTCGGTCCTGTTTCCCTGCGCGAAGTGCTCCCCGCGGCAAAGTTCACGCGCGGGCGCGACTTGCAGGTGGCCAAGCACACCGCCGACTGGCGCGACTGCGCGCCGGGCGATCTCTACGTGGCCCTGACCACCGCCGACGGCGACGGCCACGAGCACGCCCGCAAAGCAATCGCCCGCGGCGCGGTTGCCGTGCTCGCCGAGCGGCTGGTGCCGGTCGATGCTCCCGTGGTTCTCGTCAAAGACACGCGGACCGCCCTGGGCCGGCTGACCCAGGCGCTGGCCGGATATCCGTGCAGCAGGCTGCGGACGATCGGCGTGACCGGCACGGCAGGCAAGACGGTCACGGCCATGCTGCTGGCGTCGATTTTCGAGAAAGCGGGCGAAGCGGTCGGCGTGCTGTCGAGCGTCGGCTACAGCGACTCGCTCACGCAGGTTGCGGCCAAGGAGGCGACGCCCTCTACCGCACAGTTCGGCGACTGGCTGGGCCGCATGGTTGCAGCCGGCTGCGATTCGGCCGTGCTCGAGCTTTCGAGCCGGGCGCTGGCCGAGCGGCGTGCGGCGGGGATCGAGCTCGATGCGGCCGTGCTGACCAATATCCGCCGCGACCATTTGGACCTGCATAACACTCCCCAGGCCTATCGCCGCGCCAAGCGGCGGGTGTTTTCGCTGCTTAAGTGCGGCGGCCTGGCGGTCATCAACGCCGACGATCACCGCTCGCGCAGTCTGCTGCCGTTGCTCGACGGGCCGTGTCTGACGTATGGCCTTCACGCCGAAGCCGACATTTCCGCACAGGTGACCGAACGGCATCGCAGCGAACAGACTTTCCTGCTTCAGGCCGGCAATGACACGATCCCGGTCCACACGCGGATGATCGGCGACCATCACGTTTCGAATTGCCTCGCAGCAGCGGCGGTGGGACTGGCCAGCGGGATCGACCTGACCACGGTGGTGCAAGGGCTGGAAGCGATCGACCGCGTGCCCGGACGATTGGAACGCCTTGAGTGCGGCCAGTCGTTCGGCGTATTCGTCGATAGCGCGGCCGCGCCGGAGACGCTGGCCCTGTCGATCCGCGCCGTTCGCCGCATCACCAGCGGCCGCGTCATCGTCGTCGCCGGTTGCCCCGGCAGCGGCGACAAGGCGGTCCGCCCGCTCGTCGGCCGCGTGCTGGAAAAGTGCGCGAGCCTGCCGATCCTGACCACCAACGACCCGCGCCACGAAGAGCCGCTGCGGATCGTCCACGACATGCTCGACGGATTTGAGCGGCCGCACAAGGCGCACGTCCTGCCCGACCGCGCCGAGGCAATCCGCTTTGCCCTGGCGCAGGCCCGCGAAGGGGACAGCGTAATCATCACCGGCAAAGGGGACCGGCTCGGCCAGGTCGTCGGCCGCAAGCGCCTGCCGCACGACGACCGCGAAATCGCCTGCCGGTGGCTATACGAGCGCGGCGCGGAAGACCTGGGCCGGCCGTGGCTGAGGATTGTCGGCTAAATCTGAAATCTGAAATCGGAAATCCTAAATTGATGCTTTGCCTCTCCGACCTCGCCGACCTCGTCCACGGCCGCCTGCACTTCGGCCCCATGCCCCCCGTGGCAGGCGAGTGGACCACCGTCGGCCGGATCGCTCTCGAAAGCCGCCTCGTCCAATCGGGCGATCTCTTCTGGCGGCTGCCGGAGGTTTCGTGGCAGTCGGCAGGCAGCACGCAGCACGCCCTGATTCGCGGGGCGGCTGGCGTGGTCGCACCGGCTGCCGATGTCGCCGCGTGGCCGGGCGCGTATTGCCTGGAGGTTGAAAACCCGCTCGCCGCCCTGGCCAAGTTGGTCGATTGGCTGGAGGGGCAATCGCCGGCGGGAACTGCCGAGCGAAATTGTTTGGAATTGAAAGATTTGCAATTGTGCCGCTACCAGGGCCTTGATATGACTCCGCCCACCTGTGGCCGAGCGGGCGGGCGCGAAAGTCCGTGCGGGCGGCGCGCAGCGTAACGAACGTCAGCGAAACGCCCAGCTCTTCGACTAATCGAGGAGCTTCACCGGAGGCGGCAAGTTTGCGGGAACCTGCCGCTGCCCTCCCTCCTGGGTCGAAGCGTATAGCTTGTGTCGCGCGACTTCTGGGTCAGTCGCGCGTGCAAGTGCTTCCCGGTGGAGCTTTTTACTGAGCGCCGGAGCGGCTTTAAAAACCGCTCCGGCGCCAGGGAACAACAACGCGGGCGCTGTGACTTTCCCCCCGGTCGCAGCGCCCGCGTTCGTTTCTTGGTGCCCCTCTTCGTAGGAC
>JAKEHX010000069.1 GCA_022614795.1 Planctomycetaceae bacterium
AAGGTGGTCGCCCCCGCGGTCGCTTGAGGGGCACGTTCCAACAGAGCACTCGACATACAGGACTCCTTTCGACGTGTCGGCTTCCAGAGTCACCGCGGAACTACCGCGGACAGGTATGGTCCTCCGGACCAGCCGACGCATCAGGTTTTTGCGATCCTCCGGCGAAAACCAGTCAGCGCCAGTGCGTGAAGCAAGAGGCCTCCCACGTCCTGAGTCAGCCACAGAACCAAAATGTATCGGTTTTGGCAACTTGGAAGCAACACGAAATGAGTAACGATTATGCCGGCGGTGCGCTTAAAGAAAGGAGGGAATTGCGGGCGGCGACGCGCCGCCTTGGCACGCCAATCGCACTTCCAATGAATCAGCCGTCAGCCTGCGCTCGATACTCACTTAGGCACTCATGTTAGTGATGATTGCCCGGCCCTGCGGGCGGCTGCATAAAACAGACGAATCACCGCAATTTCGACCGATCCGGCCTGCCATGTTCGCCAACCGTATCTCCGGGTTCTATATGGACGACTACGCCCAAGAGCCGCAGGACCACGAAGGGGCCGTGGAGCGAGCGGGCTTTGCCCCGCTGCCGGCGTTTGCGTTGACTAGCGGCAATTTGACTGGCGGCAATTTGTCCTCGCCGCCCGACATTTATCGCCTGGCTTACGAGCAGGCCCAGCGCCAGGTCGCCCGCCGCCGCGAGATGCAGCGGCATCTGCATGAGTGGAATTAGGTCGTAGGACGGATTGCTGGTTCCCAAGCTCTGCTTGGGAACCCAAGTCGGGAAGCTCTGCTTCCCTGGCGGCGCCGGCGAAGCAGAGCTTCGCAAACGTGAGTTCCCAAGCGGAGCTTGGGAACGAGCCAAAACACCCCGACCACTGGTCGGGGCTTTGGATTACGCCCGGAACCGCGCCCAATCGATCTTCAGTTTCCGCATCCGCGCTCGGAGCGTATAGGGGTTGATCCTCAAGAGATCCGCAGTGCCGCCGCGCCCTTCGATGCGGCCGTTGGTCGCGTTGAGCGCCCGCTCGATGTGCTCTTTCATCGCCGCGTCGAGCGTGGCGAGCGTGGGCCGCGGGTCGAAGCTTGGATCCTCGGGCACGACTTCATAAAGCGTGGGCGCGATGGACGCCGGTGAAGGAGGACTCGTCCGATGGTTGGCGATTCCCAGCGCCTTGGCGACTTCCAATCGCTCGCCGTTGCCCAAGATCGCTGCCCGATCGATCACCGCCCCCAGTTCGCGGATGTTGCCCGGCCACGCATAGCTCCGCAGCACCGCCAGGTCGGCAGCCGACGGCTCGACGGGCGCGAGGCCAAAGCGATTGGCGGCCCGCTGGGCAAAGTGCCGCGCCAGGGCCGGAATGTCTTCGATCCGCTCGGCCAGCCGCGGCAGCAGGATCGGGAAGACGTTGATCCGATACCAGAGGTCCTCGCGGAAGTTGCCGCTTTTGACCATCGCGGCCAGGTCGCGATGCGTCGCCGCGACGATCCTCACATCGACGCGCAGCGGCTGCTCGCCGCCGACGCGCTCCATGAATCCGTCCTGCAAAACGCGGAGCAGACGGACCTGCGCGGCCAGCGGCAGCTCGCCTATTTCGTCGAGAAAGAGCGTGCCGCCGTCGGCCCGCTCGAACCAGCCCTTGCGCATGTCGGCCGCGCCGGTGAAGCTGCCCCGTTCGTGGCCGAAGAGCTGCGAATCGACCAGCTCCGGCGGAATCGCCCCGCAATTCACGCGAATGAACGGCGCTGCCGCGCGGGCCGAGCGGGTGTGAATGGCCCGCGAGACGACCTCTTTGCCGGTCCCCGTCTCGCCCAGAATCAACACCGGGACATCCGACTGGGCGACGAGCGAAACGCGCTCCATCACGTGCCGCAGCCCCGATTCGGCGCCGACGATCGTCTCGCCCATCTCGCGCCGCCCCAGTCGCGACAGCAGTGAGCGACGATCGGCTTCGGCCGCTTCGCGCAGGGCGGCCAACTCGTGCAGGCGGCGGTCGTTCTCTAGTGCCGCAGAAAAAGGTTCCAGTAAGGCCGCGGCCATCTGCACGTGCGCGGGCTGGAACGACTTGAGATGCTCGGCCACGAGCACCAGCGCGCCCGACGGTCCCTCGGGTCCCACCAGCGGCCCAGCCAGCACTTCCCCCTCAAGCTCCGGCGGAACCAGCACGGCCAGGTCGCCGCTGCGCTTCGTACGCTGACCGTGCAACACTTCGCCGCTCGCGGCCCAGACCGCTAGCCGCCGCTGTTTGGCGGCAGTGAGCGGAGTGCGCACGGCTACGTCGAGGGGCCCGGCCACAGGCTGACCGACCGCGACGGTCTCGAGCGTTTGATGCTGACCATCGAGCCGGCGAACCAGCAATTGCGCCAGCGGCAGGTGATGCGCCAGCATTGCGGCCAGCGTGCCAGCCGATTCATGAATCTCGATGTGGCGGCAGACCTCGCGCCAGACATCGAGCAGCACGTCACGAAAGCGTTCCATAGCGTCTCGATCCGTCAAATATGACGGGAATCCGTGAAATATAACGGATATATGCCGTCATATGTGACGGATTGATTTTTGTCAAGCATAGCTCGAATCCTGAACTGCTTGTCGCGAAAGAACTTAGATCAACCACTGGGCCCCTGGCACGACCGTTGCTTGCCGTATGGTCGCCTTTCGCTCCACGAAAGGACGCCCTTTCGCGGAGAGGTTGTGAATCTTTCGTAGCTGAAGTCGCCAGACTTCAGGTTTTTCCGCGGATTCGGAACTCTGGCGAGTTCCGCTACGGGATTC
>JAKEHX010000624.1 GCA_022614795.1 Planctomycetaceae bacterium
GCGATGTTCCACCTGGCGGGGGCCCCGCTGCTCCGCCAGACCTTCAGCGTGCTCGTCACGCTTCAGCGGGCTGGCTCGGCTCCCACCACGAACGTGGCGGCCGAGCCGCGGAACGTGCAATACGAGGTGCTGAGCGAGGAGAGCGGCCTGCCGGAGCAAGTCACTTTCCGAGATTACGTGATCGCAGCCGCGGCCTACCTGGTGAACGGGGTGGCCGTGGCGCCCCGCGAAGGGGACGAGTTCACCGAACCGATCGACGGAACGAACCAGACATTTACTGCGCTGCCGATCGACAAGCGGCCGGCGGCCCACCCTGAAGACCCCTCCGGCAAACGCTGGATCATCCACACGAAGCGCACCGCCTGATGGCTTCCATCCTGCCCACCCTCGCCGACGCCCTGGTGGCCCTGCTGAACGAGAAAACGTTCAGCCAGGACTTCACGGCCGTGCGTACCCACAACGATTGGGCGTTGCCGCTGGAGAAGGCCGGTCCCCTGCGCGTGGAGGTCGCCTTCGTCGGCAAGCTCGACACCACCCTGCTGACCCGCTCCTCGCTGCTCTACGTGCCCTCCGCCGACATCGTCATCCGCCAGAAGTTCGAAGGCGAGCAGCTCGAACCGATCCCCGACACCACGGAAATGACGGTGAAGGCCGAGTTCCTCGACCCGCTGCTGGCGCTGGTGGAAGAGATCAACGAATACCTGACCTCCCGGAGATTGCCCGCCTATCCCGAGGCCAGTTGGGAGGGCAACCGGATCATCGCTCCGGTCTCGAACCGTCAGCTCCGCGAGAAAAAGCAGTTCACGGGCATCATCCGCCCGACCTACAGGGCCCCGAAAACCATCCCGACCCCATGATCGGCATCGACGTCCAGATCGTCGAGCGTTTCACCCGCGTAAAAGCCGCGGCCGATCGGGCTGCGTTCCGCAACCTGGGGCACGCCGCCGCGTCGATCAGCAAGACCGCCAAAGCCTCGATCGAGCGGAGCGACGAACCGAGCGACCCTGGCCAGCCGCCCCATAGCCGCCGGGCGCAGCTCCCGCGCGCCATCCGCTTCGACGTGGACAAGGGCAAGCAGGAAGCAGTGATCGGCCCGCGCGCGTCGATCGTCGGCGAGAGCGGGGCGGCGCACGAGCTGGGCGAAGTCTTTCACGGGCAGGACTTCGACGAGCGGCCGTTCATGCTCCCCGCCCTGGAAGACAACCTCGATCGTTTCGCCAGCGATTGGGCTGGCTCAATTGGAGAGTGATCAATGGACGCAATGGGATATGAAGGCAAGTTCTACTACGGCACGGCCGGCGCCACCGCCACCAACCTGGTCGAGAACGTCGTCGATCTGACCTACGACAAGGACACCGAGCGGGGCAGCACGACGATCCGGGGCGACGGGACGAAGCCGCCGATCGTCACGTCGCGGGTGACGGGCCTCAAGCCCACGATCACCTGGACGATGCTCAATCGCACGGCCGACACGCAGCTCGCCGCCTTCCGGGCCGCGGCCGCCACGGGCGCCGCCGTCGCCGTGCGGACCAAGGACCACGCCTCGGGCAAGGGCTTCGACGGCGACGTGACCCTGACCGAAAAGGAAGGCCAGCCGCTGCACGGCGAGCAGACCTTCGAGTTCACGGCCGAAGCGACCCGCGAGTTCCGCCAGCCGCAGCTCTACATCTAAGCCGCGGACCCAGACCAATTACCTTTTTTCGATTCGCGGAGAAGCAAACATGCCCGACGTAATTGTCACTGCCACCAACGTCGTCCCCGACAGCGGCACGCAAACTCTCGATGCCATCCTGGGAGCCGCGGTCACCGCCGGCCAGACGCTCTATCTCGACGCGGCCGACGCCGGCAAGGCCAAGCTGGCCGACGCCAACGCCAGCGCGGCGACGGCCGCCGTGCGGGGCATCGCCCTCAACGGCGGGGCAATTGGCCAGCCGGTCAAGCTGGCCATCGGCGGCACGCTCAACCCGGGCTTCGCCGTCGGGGTCGGTTCCGTCTATGTGCTGTCGGCCACGCCGGGTGGCATTGCGCCCGTCGCGGACCTGGCGGTTGGGTGGTTCACCCATGTCCTGGGGATCGGCGTGACGGCCAGTCAGCTCAAGCTCGTGATGCAAGGGGGCGGCGTCGCCATTCCGTAGCTACTCCTGAGTCGCGACGCGCGCCTTTCGCTCCTGGTGTCCCATCATGGAAACGGTTTTCAACGACGATGTACGGATGGCGGGGAATCTCACCGTCCACGGGCAGCGGCTGCCGGCGATCGCCCGCAGCGAGCTGGCCGAAGACAGTAACGCCCGGCACAAGATCCAGCCGACCGACTGGCGCGTGTGGGATGCCTTCAGCCAGCCGCTGCCGAGCGAAGGCCTGGTCGAGGCGGCCGTCGAGCACGCGTCGTACTATTGGGACCCCAACAGCGCCGACGATTCCGCCTTCGTCGCCGGCCGGGCCTACCGCGTGGTCGGGATCACGGCCCGCGTGGAGGTTGCCGGCACCGACGCCGGGGCCGTCACTGCCGCCGTCAAGAAGGCGCCCAGCGGAACCGACATTGCCGCGGGCACCGCCCTGCACACGGGCACGATCGACCTGAAGGGGACCGTCAACACCAATCAGGCGCTCACGCTCTCGGCCACCAGCAGCGATCTGGACATCGCCGCGGGCAACGCGATCGGCATCGACTTCACCGGCGTACTGACCGCGGCCCGCGGCGTCGTCACGGTGGCCTTGGCTCCGGCCGCGTCGCCCGACGATCTGATCCTGGTGGGCGGCACGTTTGGCGCAGCCTCGCCGTCGGTCCGCACGCGCGACCTGAAGGCGGCCGCCCAGACGCTCCGCGCCCGCTGCACGTTTCAGCTCCCGCCGTCCTACGTCGCCGGGGCCACCGTCACGATCCGGGCCCGGGCCGGCATGCTCACGACGA
>JAKEHX010000625.1 GCA_022614795.1 Planctomycetaceae bacterium
ATGCCGCCGCCGACCTCGCCGGCCGCGAACAGGCCGGGCACGGTCGATTCCTGCGTCTCGTCGTGGACGCGGACGCCCCCCATCATGTAATGGCACGTCGGCCCGACCTCCATCGGCTCGGCCGTGATATCGACGTCGGCCAGCTCCTTGAACTGGTGATACATGCCGGGGAGCTTGCGTTTGATCTCCTCGGGCGAGCGGCGCGAGGCGATGTCGAGAAAGACGCCGCCGTGGGGCGTGCCGCGGCCGGCTCGCACTTCGGCCCGGATCGCGCGGGCCACGACGTCGCGCGTCAGCAGCTCCGGCGGCCGGCGGGCTTCGGGCCGCTTGTTGGCGATGACCGCCTGGACCCACCGCGTCGCCTCCTCCTCGCTCTCCGCGAACTCGCCCTTATAGCGATCGGGAATGTACTGAAACATGAACCGGCGGCGCTCGCCGTTTAAGAGGACGCCCCCTTCGCCGCGGACACCTTCCGTAATCAACGTGCCGCGGACACTGGGAGGCCAGACCATGCCGGTCGGGTGGAACTGGACGAACTCCATATCGATCAGGTCGGCTCCGGCCCACATCGCCATCGCGTGTCCGTCAGCCGTGTATTCCCAGGAGTTGCTGTTGATTTCCCAGGCCTGGCCGATGCCGCCGGTGGCCAGGACGATCGCCTTGGCGCGGAACACGACGAATCGGCCGCTTTCGCGGAAGTAGCCCATGCAGCCGGCGGCGCGGCCACCCGCCGTGAGCACGCGGCGGATGGTGCACTCCATGAAGACGTCGATTCCCTGATGCACGCCGCGGTCCTGGAGCGTGCGGATCATCTCCAGTCCGGTGCGGTCGCCGACGTGGGCCAGGCGCGGATAGGTGTGACCACCGAAGTTTCGCTGCAAGATGCGGCCGTCCTTGGTGCGGTCGAAGACGGCGCCCCACTCCTCCAATTCGCGGACCCGTTCGGGCGCCTCCTGCGCGTGGAGCTGCGCCATCCGCCATTGATTGAGAAACTGGCCCCCCTTCATCGTGTCGCGAAAGTGGACCTGCCACTGGTCGCGGGTATCGACGTTGGCCAGGGCCGCGGCGATTCCGCCTTCCGCCATCACCGTGTGTGCCTTGCCCAGCAGCGACTTGCAGACCAGGGCCGTTCTGGCGCCGCGGGCCGAGGCCTCGATCGCCGCCCGCAGCCCGGCGCCTCCCGCGCCGACTACGACGACGTCGTATTCATGGGTTTGATACTTGGGCATGAATAGGCCGTGATCCTAATCTTGCTCTTACTCTTACTCATCTTCCTAATCTTAATCTTAATCCTAATCTCAATCCGGGTTGATACACACATCACTACGAAGCTCAAGCACTGCCGGGAGTAAGATTAGGATTAAGATTAAAACTAGGAAGATGAGTAAGAGCAGGATGAAGAGTATGAGTATGAGTCAGATGAGTCGCAAATCGGTCCACCGTCCCGAAGCCACCATCCAGACATAGAAATCGGCGAAGCCCACGCTGAACAGGCTGAGCCAGGCGAAGAGCATGTGGTGCTTGTTCAAAGCGCTGGTCCACGTCCAGGCCTGCTGGCGGACGTTGCCCAGCGCCACGCACGAGAAGCAGTCGACATTGCCGCCGATCAGGTGCCGCAGCGAGTGGCAGGAGAACGTGTAGAGCGAAAGCAGCGTCAGGTTGGCAGCCAGGACGAGCGTGGCCACGCTGACGCCGAACCAGCGGCCGCCGCCGGCTGTCGGCCAGATGCAGGAGTGGACGACGTCGATCCCCAGGAGCACCAGGAAGATCAGAGCGAGGTACAGGAAATAGCGGTGCAGGTTCTGGAACAGGAAGAGCCCCGTTTCGCCCCCGTATCCGCGGCCGCGCGTTTCGCCCACCGCGCAGGCGGGCGGGTCGAGAAAGAAGGCCCGGTAATAGGCCTTGCGATAGTAATAGCACGTGACGCGGAACCCGCCCGGCGCCCAGAGAATGAGAAAGGCCGGCGAGATCCAGGCCGGCAGCCCGGGAACGACGATCAGGGGCGAATAGAAAGGCGAAAGCAGGTAGGCGTGGTTGGGCTGGGTGCTGGTGCCCTCGCCGAGCTGGAATTCCGCGTTATAGATGGCGCGGAACGTGGCATAGACGCCGAACGCACCCAAGGCGAGTGCCGTTGCCAGCGGACCGAGCCACCAGGCATCGCGGCGCTCGGTGACGCCGAGCCCGGTCCTGCGCAGCCCGCCGCCAGTAACATTGCCAGCAGTTTGTCCGCCCGCTGCCATAATAGTGCCCTCGGAAGCCGCGGCACTATATCCGAGCGCGCCGGCGTCGTCAAATCTGTGGCCGGCATCAGTTGTGGTGCAGGCGTCCCGCCTGACCAGTGCAGCCGAGACGGCTGCACCACAATTGATCCACTGACGCCGGCCCGCGCCGCTGCTTATGCGCGGCCTTCGTCGTGCTTCGCCAGGATGGCGATGAGGCGATCCACCCAGGCCACTTGCGCCGGGTTCAGCTTGTCGCGGGCCTGGGCCGGCGTGAACCAACGCAGCGATCGATTTCCGGAAACTCTGCAGCCGGCGGCGGACTAGCCGCTGACTGGCGGCGTGGTTCTGCCTTATACTACTTGCGTTCATCATCCGGACCACGTAGCTGAAGTCGCCAGACTTCAGGAAATCTCCCTGCACTCTGGCGCTTTTCAGCTACGGAATCTGCTCGCCGTCCTTTGCCGGTGAATTGCCACGATGGCTAAATGCCGCATCCTGATCGCCGACGACAACCAGCCCAACCGCGAGCTGATGGAGGCGTATCTCGCGGGGATCGACTGTGAAACGGAGATGGCCGTCGATGGGCAGGACACGCTGGCCAAGGTCAAGTCGTTCCAGCCCGACCTGCTCCTGCTCGACATCATGATGCCCAAGCTCTCGGGCTTCGAGGTCTGCCAGAAGCTCAAGGCCGATCCGGCGACGCGCAAGATCATGGTGCTGATGGTGACCGCGCTCAACGAAGCGGGCGACATCGAGCGGGCTGTCAAAGCGGGCACCGACGACTTCCTTAGCAAGCCGGTGAACCAGATCGCCCTGGTCAAGCGCGTCGAGAACATGCTGAAGCTCTTGCATGTGACCGACGAATACGAACGGCTGCGGCGGTATATCGAGGAGATGGAGCACCGCGATCCTCCGGACGACGAGCCGCCGGGCGATAAGCGGCCGCCTTCGGGCGACAAGCCGCCGCCTTCAGGCGGCAAGGGCAAGGGTGGGCCGAAGAAGTAGCGAATAGGCGACAAGGCAGTTGATCTTGGTAAAGGCCGGCTCGTGGCGGTATTCTCCGCCGCATGGAAACGACGCTGCACCGGCAACTCAAGGCCCTTTATGCCGGCAGCGATGCGCGCGTCGAGCAGCGCGTGGCCGGGTTTCGATATCGGATCGACGCGGTGCGCGGCGAAGAGCTGGTCGAAATTCAGCACGGTTCGCTGGCGGCGATTCGCGACAAGATCGCCAAGCTCTTGGCGAATCACCGCGTGCTCGTCGTCAAGCCGATCGTCGTGCGCAAGATGCTCGTCAGCCTGAGCCGCAAAGGGGGCAGGGAGCTTGTGCGCAAGGCGAGCCCCAAGCGGGGGACGCTGCTGGACGTGTTCGACGAGCTGGTCTATTTCACGCGGGTCTTTCCGCATCCGAACCTGACGCTGGAGACGCCGCTGGTCGAGATCGAAGAGCGGCGCTATCCCGGCCACGGCAAGCGGCGGCGCTGGCGTCGGAAGGATTTTGTCGTCGAGGACCAGCGATTGGCCGCCGTGATTGGCGTCGAGCGGTTCAGGGCGCACGCCGACTTGTGGCGCCTGGTTCCTGCCGGCCTTGCTGAGCCGTTTCACACGGGCGAGCTGGCCGAGTCGCTGGGCGTGCGGCGCTGGATCGCGCAGCGGATCGCCTATTGCCTGCGGAAGACCGGTGCGGCGGATATTGCAGGCAAGAAGGGGAATGCTTGGCTGTATCGGCGAGCGGGGTAAAGGTAGTAGGCACACTCCGTGTGCCGTCTGGCGGCAACGGCGCACGGAGAGTACCTGCTACTTATCGGCAACCGGTCAGAATTGGGGTTGGTTGCGCTTTTCAACGTCGGCCTGCGGAACTCCCCCTCGTTCCACTAACGCCCGTTCGCCTGCTTTGATCTTCTCGAGCACGTACAGCTTGCTGAGCAATTGATCCAGGTCAACATCGTCCGGCATCGACTCAACGACCTCGATTACCATCTGCTTTTGCAAGTTGCTCTTGGTCGGACCACATTCTACGCCTTCTGCTTGGTGCGCGATTCACGCAGGCCGCGGCTGAGGATGTCGCGCAATAGCGGCGAATAGTCCTCGTAGCGCGCCAGGTCGGGAGCGCCGTTGGCGTATTGGAAGATCGCGTCGCGCGGCTTTTTGCCCAGGGCGATCAGCGTCGAGCTGACCGTGCCCCGTTCCTTGCCGCGAACGACCATGCCCGGCCGATCGGGCGCGGCCGGCGGGCGGGCGAACGCCTTGCTTGCCACCGCCAGAAACTTCACCGCCGAGTCAAGCGTTTGCAAGGTCAAGAGCCGGCGAGCCAGCTTCTGCCGCTCGTCGCGGAGGTCGTTTAGGTCGTAGGCGCTGACGATGTTCAGCCCTTCGATCAACTCACTGACGTTCGCGTCGTCGCCGCCGTGCACCGCCCAGCCCGATTCGTAGTCGGCGATAATGAAATTGATGCCGTCGTACTTGTTGGCGGTCAGCTCTTCCATCGCGATATCCACCGCGTGCCGGGCCGAGTTCGCGCGCAATAGATCGCGGCACAAGAGGCCGCGCGACCGAGGTGTTTGCGGCTGGAATAGCTTAGGGCGGTTTGCCGCACCGACGAACAAGCCGTTCTGGTTGACCCCCAGCCAGGTTCCGCCAGCCCGGGCGTCGATCCCCGACAGGACGCGCGGTTTTCCGGGTTGGATGGAAGGGACGAGCGAAGGCCGGTCGAAGGCCTCTTCCCGGTTAGCCGCAACGAGAATTGGGGCCTCGGGAACGCTCTTATATTGGACGGCCAAAAGGCACATAAATCGAAGTCTTTCAATGGGTTACAGAAGCACTAGGTGCAGCTCTCCAGGGACGAATGCCCCCGTCAGGTCTCAACCCAATTTACCGATTGCCCAGGCAGTGGTACACCCTCATCCGGGTGGTAACCGGGATTTTTTTCACAACCTCGGCACGGTGATGTTGCCGCAACTTCTCGCGCTGGGTGAGTCGGCAAAGCGAACGGCGTCCGCAAGCAGTTCGCTGTAAGGTCTTAGGCTTCAACCGCTTGGGGCGGGCCGCTGACGCTAGCGTGCGCAGGTGCCGGCCTTCCGACGCGCTCCCTCAGCGTCTAAAGTCCAGGCTCGAATACTCGATCTTGGTCCGACGACTTTGAACTTTGGACACTCCGCCAATGCCCGCACCGTTTTCCCAGGCCAATCCCGTCAAGATCGCGATCGTCGGCGCTGGGGCCGTCAGCGATTACCACCACGTGCCGGCGATCAAGCTCGATCCGCGGGCCGTTCTGGCGGGTGTTTGCGACGCCAGCCAGGAGCTGCTCGACAAGCGCCGCAAAGACTGGGGGTGCGACAATGTCACGACCGATTTCGAGCGGATCTGTGCCGACCCGGGCGTCGATGCGGTGATCATCGCCACGCCGAACTTCACGCACAAGGCGATTACGCTGTCCGCCGCCAAGCATGGCAAGCACGTCATGTGCGAGAAGCCGCTGGGTCTCGACGCGGGCGAAGTGCGGGCGATGTACCACGCTTGCCGCGACCGGAAGCTGGTGCACATGACGGCGTTCACCTATCGCTTTGCGCCGTCGATGCGCTACTTGCGACATTTGTGCAAGAGCGGGGCCTTGGGCGCGCTGCGACACTTCCGCAGCCAGCGCTTTCTCGACTGGCCGGAGACGAGCTGGGGCTGGCGGCAGTATAAAAAGACGGCCGGTGCCGGCGACCTCTTCGACATGACGATTCACCGGATTGACTTTGCAATCGATCTGCTGGGGCCGCTCAAAACGCTATGTGGGGCGACGGCCCGCTTCATTCCGCGGACCAAGACCACCGACGGCCGCGATTGTCCTCCCAGCGAGGTCGATGATTGGTCCAGCCTGATCGGCGAATTCACGAGCGGGGCGACCGGCGTCTGGGAAGGGACGACGCTCGCCAAAGGCTACGGCCTGGCGGGCTTCGGACACGAATGGGCCGAGATCAACGGCTCGCTCCAGACGGGCGTCTATCGCCTGCACATGCCCAACCAGATCATGCTCGGCAAAACGGGGCAGGACCTGGCCGCGGTTGATGTGCCGGCTGAATTCCTCAAGCCGGCGGGGAGCCCCCGCGATCCGAGCACGGGCGAGCCGGCGACCGTGTTCCGCTACGACCTCGTCTGGGAGTTCGTCAGCGCGATCTGCGAGGGTCGAGACGCCGTGCCGAGCTTCTTCGACGGGCTGCGGGCGCAGATTGTGGCCGATTCGGTCCTTCAGTCGCACCAAGAGCGGCGATGGGTGGATATTCCGGACGAACCGCGGTGAAACGCACGAGAGTTGTGTCGCCAATTCAAACCCCGCGCCTTGATCTCGTCTCGCTGAGCCCCGACTTCATCCGGGCTTCGCTGGCGGGCGACTTGCCCCAGGCCGAGCGGCTGCTGGGGGCGACGCTGCCGGCGGATTGGCCCGATAGTGCCCATTTGCTGCAATTGCGCCTCAAGCAAATGGAAGAGGATTCAGCGTACGAGGCCTGGTCGCTGCGCGCGATGGTGCTCCGCGCCGAGCGCGTGATGGTCGGGCACATCGGCTTTCACACCAAACCGGCAGCCGAGTACCTTCAGCCCTATTCGCCAAATGCGGTGGAATTCGGCTACACTGTCTTTCCGCCATTTCGCCGGCGTGGCTATGCCCGCGAGGCGTCGCTCGCTGTGATGGACTGGGCCGCGCGCGTCCACGGCCAGCGCACGTTCGTCGTTTCGATCAGCCCCGACAACGTCGCCTCGCAAGCGCTCGCCGCTCAGCTTGGATTCATCCGGATCGGCTCGCACATCGACGAGGTCGATGGACTGGAGGAGATTCTGGAGCTAAAGCTCGACCGCTAATGCGGGGTGTTCGCGAGCCTGCCATCCGCGGCTATTGCAGCCTGTGCGGTTGGCGGTCGCGATAGCGGGCCAGTCGCGACTGCAAGGCTTCGTCCACGCTGTCGGGGGCGATTTGGATCGCCTTTTCCAGCGTCGCCTGTGCTTGGCCGTAGCGGCCCGCATTGGCCTGGGCCGCGGCCAGGGCGTCCAGATAGGTCCAGTCGCTTTCGCCATCCAGGGCGATTGCCTTTTCAGCCGACGCAAGAGCCAGGTCGCGGTCGCGGAAGTGCTCGTCGGGGCAAGTCGCCAAGAGCCACGCCACGCCGCGATAAGCACGGCCCAGCTTGGCATCGAGCTTGATCGCCTCCCGATAGTCTTCCCCCGCCTGGTTCCAGCGGCCGGCGGCGCAGTGCACATCGCCGCGCCCGGCAAATGCGGCCGCACTTTCGGGCGAATATCGCAGGGCCAGTTCCACGTCGGCCAGCGCCTCGGCCAATTGCCCGGCTCTGACTAGCGAGTTTCCCCGGCCGAGCAAGGCGCCTACGTCGTCGGCCTTCGCCTTGAGCACTTCGTTATAGTCTTCGATCGCGGCCTGCCATTTTCCTTGCTGGGCGCGAATCTCGGCCCGGTTGAACCGCGAATTGGCGAACTGCGGATTGAGCTTCAGCACCTGGTCGAAATCGGCCAGTGCCTCCTCGACCTTGCCGTGCAGCGCCAGGCTCACGCCCCGGTTGTGAATCGCCTTCCACTTCGCCGGGTCGTGGGCGACGGCCGCGTGAAAATCGTCGAGGGCCAGCGCGTCGAGTTCGTTGGCCTGCCTCTGCGCGCCCCGATTGAAGAGGTCCGCCGCCTGATCGGCATAGACTTCGCCGCGGCGGTTGAAGGCCCAGGCCGCAAGCTGATGGGCGTACTTGCGAATCTTCTCGGGCGGGTCGGCGGCCAGCGCCCGCTCGCAAACCTCGATGACCTGGCCGAAGTCGTCCGGCGACTGGGCGTCCTTCGTCCGCTCGTAAGTCTCGGTCAGAATCTTCGCAGCCGTGGCCGCGTCGATCTTCTCGCCGCGGGGCTGGTCCGCTTTGGTCCTGGCCGGCGTCGGCTCCGAATCCTGGCCGCTGGCCAAAACGGTCACGAATAGCAGGGCCATGGCCCCAGTGGTGCGCAACATGTCCGACCTCCCTGATCGACCGCGGGATGGCGGGATTATGCAATTGCGCGGCAAATTGGGGAAAGGCCAACTGAAATTTGCGCGCTGACGGCGCCGACCCAATCGTTGTTGCTATAAACCGTTGTCCGCAAATGACTTAGCGGCGCTCCGAATGGAACGGGGGCGCTCGCAGCCAAATCCTGCGTGTGCCGTTACAGACCGAAATCCCGGATCGACAGCAGCGTCTGAAGCTTGTAGCCCTTGGCCGCCAGCGTCGCCTGGCCCCCTTCCAGCCGGTCGATGATCGCCATGACGCCGCGGACTTTCAGGCCGAAGGCTTCGGCCTTTTCGATCGCGGCCAGCGAGCTGCCGCCGGTGGTGACGACATCTTCGACGATGATCGCCGATTCGCCCGGCAGGACCGGCCCTTCGACGTCGCGCCCCGTGCCGTGCTGCTTGGCCTCCTTGCGGACGATAAAGCCCTTGAGCCGCCGGCCGGTGCGTCCGGCGACGGTGATCAGGGCCCCGGTGATCGGATCGGCGCCGATCGCCATGCCGCCGACCGCGTCGGGCAGGTCCGCGCCGATCAGCTCGAGCATTCCATCGGCGATCAGGTTGGCCCCGGCCGAGTCGAGCGTGATCTTGCGGCAGTCGAGGTAGTATTTCGACTTCTTCCCCGAGGCGAGCGTGAAGTCGCCCAATTGGAGGGCCAGGCGGCGGACGAGTTCGATCAGGGCGGCGCGGTCGTACATGGAGCGAGTTCAATTCACTTTGAAATTGCACTTCTCAATTTGCAATGATCAATATGATCAATTTGCAATTTGCAATCGGACCACCAGTCGAAGTCGGGCTGCGGACGATTGCAAATTGTTCATTGAACATTGCAAATTGAAAAGTGGTGCTTTGAAGGCAAATTGTCCAATAGGAATTGGAGATTGCAAAGTGGCCGCAGGTAAATAGTCCTGCTACGGCACCGCTGCTCGCGCTCGCTCGGCCAGATAGCGCTGGTTCGCGATTAACGGCGCGTAATGCGGGTCGATCGCCAATCCGCGGCTGACCAGCGCCGCTGCCGCCGCCGGCTGGTCCTGCTCGGCCAGCGCCAGGGCCCAGTTATTCAGACCGGCGAGCAGGTTCGCTTGTGCATCGGCGTCGAGCGGATCGAGCTGGCTGGCCCGCCGCAAACTGGCAATGCCCGCCTCGAACTCGCGCCGCTGGAGCTGCTCGACGCCCCGGTTGTAGTAGAACTTCGCGACAAGCTGAACCGGCGAAAGCACACGTAGCTGAAGTCGCCCGACTTCAGGAGATTTCGACTGAGCTCTGGCGAGTTCAGCTACGGAAGCGCCGTTTGGCCGCGATGCAGGCTCGATCCGCAGGCCGCTATCACGGAGGCGGCAGTAGACGTGCCCGGGTTGCGACCAGTATTCGACGGGAATCCTGGCCCGCTCGCACAGCTCCCCAAAGAGCACGCTCGCCGACAGGCAGTTAAAATCGCCCGTGGCCACGACGCAGGAGAGGCTGGTGGCCCCTTTGCTATAACTGCCTGTGAGCACCCGGGCGTGCAGGCGTGTCAGCAGTTCTAGTGCACGCTCGTCGGCCGTTCCCGTCAGAGGGCCGCAGGCGAGCACGCCCTCGATCGCCGTCGCCAGCAGACGCCGCTGGTGGTCCAGCTCGTCCGCATCGCTTACGCCCCCCGCGATCAGGCACGCCGAGAGCAAATCGAACTGGCCGAGCTCGCCGTCCTTGACATCCGCCATCAGCCGCTGTGCGAGCAGGGTGGTCGTGTCCGAGGCGATCGACCGCGCAGCAGCAAGCACGGCAATTACGAGCGCCAGGCCAATCGTGCAAAGCAACCGCGGCATGGTAGAGGGGAGACAGAGACTGGGTTGGTCACCCAAATCTACGTCGCGAATTGACAACAGGCGTCTACCGGGCCAGTCGGCCTAATCGGCTTGGCCCTGCTGCGACGATGGTAACGAATGAACCGACGGGGCGTGGCTGCGATTCACCCCCTCGGGCCTCGGCGGATAGAATAAAGCTGTGAATTCCCCCGCTGTCCGACTTCCGACGCTCGCCTGCTTGCTAGCGGCCGCCGCCCTTGCCGGCTGCGGTCCTGCGGCGGTCGAGTTGCCTGTGGCAGCAACATCTGCCGCGACGAACACTGTCGCGGGCGAGCCGGTGAAAGAACCAGCCGACAAAGCTCTGGAAAACGCCAGCCTGCGGACAATCTACTGGGAGGAGATCGACCTGCCGCTCGGTCCTGAAGCGAAGTTCGCGCCCTGGATGCTGACGACCGCCCTGCGGGACCTCGACGGCCGGAGGGTGCGGATCGTAGGCTACATGTACGGTGACCTGTTTCAGCCCACGAACATCCGCGAGTTCAAGCTGGTCCGCCACGCCGATTGCCAGTTCGGTGCGGCAGGCCATCCCGGGCACTTGATTTTCATCGAACTGACCGATTCCCTGCGAACGTCGTTCACCACCGAGCCGGTCGCCGTCGAAGGGACCTTTCACATCCGGCCCTTCACCGGACCCGACGGGCGGACCTGGGCCCTCTACCACATGGACGTGACCAAGATCGAGCGAGCCGAATCATGAGCATACGCTTGGGATTGTTAGCACTGGGGCTGATGTCGCTCGCAGCGGCCCTGCTGGCCGGATGCCATCACGAGTCGGCCGCCAGTTCCCCATCGGCCCCCGTTGCCGCGGCTCCGCTGGCGGCGTCACACACGCCGGACTTGCCAGCGGAGAATTTGCAGCCCGCTGCCGCGGCTGACACTGAACAAGTCACGGCGGCGGGAGAGGCCCCCTCGCGTCCCCCGCCCAAGGACCCGGCCAGCACGCGGGCCCCCGCCGACCGCACTCCCACCCGCCCCGGCGACGCTCAGAAGGTCACGTTCGACGATCTGAACCTCGGCATGTCGCAGGATATGGTCTTCCGGCCGTTTTTGCTCACCGATCGCGTCAAGGAGCTTGACGGCGCCCGCGTGCGCATCACTGGATTCATTCACGCGGCCGCTGCGAGCTCCAAGCGGATCGAGAAATTCGTCCTGCTCAAGAACACGGAATGCAAGTTCGGAGCGGGAGGCCAGGCCGATCACCTGGCGATGGTCTATCTCACCAAGGGCCAGACCACAAACTATCAGCTCGAAGCGATCAAGGTCGAAGGGACGCTCGTCGTCAAGCCGTACGAGGGGACCGACGGCAATACGTGGTCGGTCTATGACTTGACCGACGCCAAGGTGGTGCCGTAAGTAGTAGGCACACTCCGTGTGCCGTCTGGCAGATCGCAAGCGTCGCAAGCGACGCGGCGAAATAAGACTGTCCCCTGTCCCCTGTTCCTTGTCTCCTGCTCCCTTTGCTTACGCCGCTCCCCACCGCTCTCCGGAGCTGGTGCGCTCGAACCAAAGGTGCTTGTTCCAGCGGGCGTCGTCGAGGCGGGGGAAATCGGTCCGCAGGTGGACGCCGCGCGATTCCTCGCGGACCAGCGCCGCCTGGATCATCACGCGGGCGAGCGTCAACATGTTTTGCAGCTCCCAGCCTTCGATGTCGTCGAATTGCCGGGGGAGCACATAGCGCCGCCACTGATCGACCGCCTCCAGCGCGTCGGCCAGGGCCGCGCCGCTGCGGCGCACTCCACAGGCCCGCCACATCGCCGCTTTGAGCGAGTTGCGAATGTCGGCCAGGTCGAGCGGCTCGGACGGCAAAGCGACGACCGGATTGGCCAGCGGATAAACGCAGAAATCGCCCGGCGCGGCCAGCGCCGCCTGCGATGCAGCCGCTCCGGCATGCGCGCCATACACCAGCCCTTCGAGCAGGCTGTTGCTGGCCAGGCGATTGGCCCCGTGCAGCCCGCTGGAGCTGACTTCGCCGGCCGCCCACAGGCCCGGCACGCTCGTCTGGCCGGTCAGATCGACGGTCACGCCGCCGATCATGTAATGAGCGCCGGGGCGGACGGGGATCTTGTCCCGCGTGATGTCGATGCCAAATTGCTTGCAAGCCGCGGCGATGCCGGGAAATCGCTTGAGCACGAACGGAGCGTCGAGGTGCGTGACGTCGAGATAGACGCACGAATGCCGCGTCTTCTCCATCTGGCTGACGATCGCCTGCGAGACGATGTCGCGCGGGGCCAGCTCCGCCCGCTCGTCGTAGCTCGGCATAAAGCGGAAGCCTTCCTTGTCCACCAGCCGGCCCCCTTCGCCGCGGACCGCCTCGGTGATCAAGCTGCGGCTGCCGCCGGCGATATAGAGGACGGTCGGGTGGAACTGCACGAACTCCATGTCGCGGAGTTGGGCCCCGGCCCGGTAAGCCATCGCGTGGCCATCGCCCGTCGCCACCAGCGGATTGGTCGATTCGCGGAATATCTGCCCGCAGCCGCCGGTGGCCAGGATCGTCTGCCTGGCCCAGACGAGCATCTTGTCGGCCGGCACGGCCGCATTGCTGTCGCCGTGGCGGGTGGCCACGATCGCCCCGCGGCAGGTCCCCTCGTGCGTCAAGAGGTCGAGCGTGAACGTGTTCTCCCAGATCCGCACGTGCGGCAGCCGCTGGGTATGGGCGATGACGGCTCGCATCACCTCTTTGCCGGTCATGTCGCCGAGGGCGTGGACGATGCGGTTATGGCTGTGTCCCCCTTCGCGGCCGAGGACGATGCGGCCTGACTGCTCGTCGAAATGCGTGCCCCAGTCGATCAGCTCCTGAATCCGTCCCGGCGCCTCGCGAATGACCATCTCGACCACACGCGCGTCGCACAGTGTGCCGCCGGCGACGAGCGTATCCTGGACGTGCTCCTCAAACCGGTCGTCCGGATCGAGCACGCTTGCAATGCCCCCCTGGGCATAGCTGCTGTTGGACTGCTGGATCGCGTCCTTCGTACAGACCAGCACGTGCAGCTTCGGGTCGATCGCGTTGGCCGCCCGCAGCCCCGCCAGGCCGCCGCCGATGACCAGCACGTCGGCGAAATAGTGCGGCAGCTCGCGCGGCGAGAACGGGACGAGATAACGCGGGGTGAGGAGGGACATGGTGAGAAATCGCCAATGCCGACAATTGTCAATTTGCAATGGTCAATTCGCAATTTGCAATCGCCATCCCGCACGGCGCCGTTCATTGCAAATTGAAAATTGCAAATTGCAAATCGCAAAAGCGGGTGTGGTCCCACTATAGCACTACGGCGACCGCGTGGCCCCTTTGCGATACGCGTCGAACAGGTCCCGATACTTGGCCGGCGGCGAACTGCGGCTGCCGCTGTCCAAGAGGTCGCGCTGATTGTCGCTCGCCGCGCCGCCGGCCCGCTTGCGGACCTTCGGGTCGCGGAGGCCCAGGCTGCGGAGCGCCTCGTCCAGCTCGCGTTTGCCATCGGGCGACTTGTCGGCCGTCTGCTTCAGCTTCTCCCAGCGATTGAGAAACTCGGCCAGGTCCTCCTTCGACCAGCCCAAATTCTTGAGCAGCTCCGGATCGGGATCGTGCTCCTGGTCCTTCAGCTTCTGGAGAGCCAGGTCGGTCGCCTTGCGGGCGTATTCGAGGTTCGCGGCATC
>JAKEHX010000626.1 GCA_022614795.1 Planctomycetaceae bacterium
GCGAGTGCGCCGCGATTCGGCGGCGTGCATCGCAGTTTGTCGAAAAATCAGCGGAAATTGTGCAGCTAGCAGACTCCGAAATCGATGCGTAAGCCGTGGCACGTCATCCTGGCGGATCAGGCGGATGCCCGGCTCCGGGTACGGGAGCGAAATCCCGCGCCAGTAGGCGACGATCCGGCTTTTGACCCCCGTCACCGCCCGGTACGCCGGGTGCGACGTGTCGAGCAGCTTCTTGGCGGCCGAGAGGTATTCTCCCTCGGCGCCAAAGGTATCGGCGGCCTGGGATTTCTGCTCCTGCGTGAGCGTCTTTCTCACGCCGAACCAGACAAATGACAGCCGCACGGCCGCCATCAGCGAGCGCAGGCGCTCGGCTGCCGCCTGGCTCAAGTGCGAATTATTGGCCGCCGCAGTAGCCGGCGGATCGAGGAGTGTGGGCATGCAGGGCTCCGGGGAGAAAGTGACAGGAATGCGGGAAATGGGCGCAGCAAGGCGCGCCCCTGAGTGGCAAGTCCGATCGGCGGGAGATTGCTTAGCCGACCTCAAACGGCGGCAGGGGCGTGATGGCTGGCGGCAGCACCGCCTGCAGTCGCTTCAATGCTCGCCTGGCGCCAGCCTGGCAAGCCTGCTTCTGCTTGGCGCTGGCCGCCTTGGCGAGCATCTTGACGATCGGCGCGAGCAGTTCGGCAACAATCACAGAGTTGCCCTGGGCATTGGTCGTGATCTGGACCGGCCGCTAGCCCGGACGGGAGAAGATCAAGTCCGGGTCAAACCCCAGCTTTCCATCCGACCGCCGGTCGAAGGGGAGTTTGCCGACCTTCGTCAGAAAATCCTCCAGGTTGGGCAGGCGGCCCCAGTTGGCGTGATCGTCGCAGAGCCAGAGAGTGCCGTCGCCGTGCTCGTCGTCGCAGGCTTTCAGCAGTTCTTCGGCCGTCGTGGGCCGGAAGGCTGCGTCGCCCCACTCCAGCGACACGCGGTCGGCATCGATCGCGGCGCAGAGATGCGTGACGAGTTTCCCGGAAAGCTTCCCTCCGATCGCGATGCAAGCGGGAATCGGCTCGGACATGTCCTGGTGGGCCTCCAGAATGAGTTCAACTGGCGGCCAGTTCGCTCGCCAGCAGGTTCAGAGATAAATCAGCGTCGATCGCCTGGCCGCGGAGCCAGCGCGTGAACTGGTGGAGCATCAGGCCCGCGGCGATGCTGGCGGTATAGATCACACCGCGGCTGGTGCAGGCCCCGGTCTGGGCCTCGGCCGACTGGAAGAGGGTCGTGGGATAGTGATCGCGGCCTTGATCGTCGGCCACAGTCAAGATCCGCATCACCTCGGCCAGCATCCGGCCGTCACTCCAGAACCGGCAGCGGCGACCGGCCGTGCGCCAAATCGCCGCGCGGGCGTCAATCGAATCGACGCAGCAGAACACGGCTTCGCCCAGCTTGTGCTGCGGCCGGTAGCGGTCCTCGACCAGCGTCACAGTGATCTCGGGGTCGATCTGCCGCACGGCGCTGGCGGTCGCCTCGACCTTGCGCCAGCCCAGGTTTGCTTCGAGATAGCCCTGGGTCGTGATGTTCGTCGGCTCGACCCGGTCGTAGTCAATCAATTGGAGCTGGCGCACTCCGAGCGCGGCCAGCTGCAAGGCGACCTGCCGGCCGATCGCCCCGACGCCGATCACGGTCACAGGCAGTTCGGCCAGCTTGTCGCGCGGCACCAGGTCCGCCTGGCGCTCAAAACGATGCGCCAAAGTACTCATCTTCAGTCTCCGGGTGGGGATGGAAGGAAAACTCATCGTCAAACGGCCTGGCCAGCTGCGGAACGTCGTCCCACATCGGGCGGTGCCACCACTCGTCCTGCGCCGGGTCGAAGAACTCCTTGGCAGCGGGACCGAGGCGCAGCCGCTCGTTCCCCGGCTGGCAGAACACCGGCTCGAGCAGGACCGACTCGGCATACTCGGCGTCCCAGGCTCCCCATTCGCTGCTGGGAAACGGCTGCGAGAAGTCAACTTCCACCGGCAGGACCAGGCTGCCGCTGGGACCGGCCTTGAACCGCAGCCGGGCATAGGTCTGCCCGCCGCAGGCCAGGATGAACATCACGGCCCAGTCGGCGCTGCCAAAGCACCGCGCGAACGTCTCTTCGTCCGTGCTGCTGGGATGGGGACTGCTGCCCGGATGGGTGTGGATCCAAATCCGGGCGAACCGCTCGGGCGCGAGCCCCTGGTCCACCTGCCGGTCGAAGTAGTCGGCGACCGCTTCATCGTCGAACTTGACGGTGATCGAACTGCACTGCTGGCGGATCAGGCAGATATCCTCCACCAGCAGCAGATCCTCGGCCGCCGAGATTCCGAAGCCGCCAACCTCGGTGTCCCCCAGGTCACGCAGCCGCTGCAGTTTGGCCCAGGCATACGGCGTCAGCCGCAGGGGCAGCGCCCTCGCATTGGTCTTCGTCTTCATCAGAGGTTCCTTGGTCGAGACAGGATTGACAGAGCAGGCGGCGCGTTTTCGTGTCCAGCGTCAGACACTCGCTGCAGAACGTGTTCTCGCACTCGGCGCACTCCTCAGTGCAGGCGCTGCAGGCGTACCGGTCACAGCTTCGGCAGTAGCGGGAACACTCGTCGCAGACATGTTCGTCGCACCGGCCGCACGTCGAAGCGCTCTCGGCGTCCATGCTCCAGCCGCAGTCCTTGCAGTGCCGCCCGTCCCATTCGCTGATTCGGACATAGGGGCTGGACTCGTTGTAGGTCTGGAGGGTCTGGCGGACGAGCAGAAAGAAGTCAAACAGCCGCCCTTCCGTCAGCGCCGCCTTGATGGGGAGCGTGGCCTCGCCTTCGCAGAGCTGACGTTCCTGGACGTGCGGGTGGGTGACCGAATCGTCCCGGGCCGGATACTGCGGATCGATCGCGATCACCTCATACGCCGGGCGCAAGCCGAGCCGCTCCCACCAGAGGCGGACATTGAAGGGCCCCAGCCACAGCCCCTCCAGCTCGATCGGTTCGGTTTGCGCAGTGACCGTCCCCTCCTTGAGGTCGATCTGAACCGACTCGAACTCGTTTTCCAGCGCCAGTAGGTCCGCCAGGATCTGCCCCGGACCAGCAATCCGCGGGGAGCGGGCCGTGGCGGAAAGCTGGTCGCGAAAGTGCTTCAGCTCGGTGATCAGCAGCCCTGTCTGGTAGTCCAGGTCGTCCACCAGAGACGCGGCGGCAGCGTGCCAGCCCCGGACATCTACTTTGCGGTGCCGCCAGACCGCACTGCGCAGGCGCTCCCACCCGCCACCGGGAAGACGGTCCACACAGTTCAGCCGCGGGGACGTACACAGCCGGGCATGAATCTTGGCGGCCGCCCGAATGGCCAGCTTCCGGGAATCGGTTGAGGTCGTCATCGGCAAGTCTCCTCATTGAGGGGCAACAGCTCCGCGCGCAAGCGTGCCGTGCGGACCGGTTGCCTGGGTGAATTGCCTAGCGGGCCCCTTCGATCTTGGTCGGCGTGACCGAGACGCGGTCGTTCTCCTGCAGGAGCTGGTCGGCGCTGGCCGGTTGGCGGTTGATGCGGATCAGGTAATCGGCCGGCTTGCCGCCGATCTTCTCGTCGAACAGCTTGCGGACGGTGGTGCCCGCGGCCACGTCGATCGTGTCGGCGAAGCCGCCGCCGTGGTTGTTGATGAATAGGATTTTCATGGGATAGACCTTTCGTGATGGAGGGAAGAACAGAACAGGCGAGCGCTGCGAATAGGCAGCCCGCGCGAAACGGTGTTTCCCGTTCGGCCATTTCACGATCGCGGCAGAGGCCGCGATCAGTACGCCCCAATTTCCTGGAGGGGAGTACGAGAGGAGACGACTGGCTGCGGTTCAGACACCGGCAGGCATTGGATTCTGCAGCATTTTCAGATTCAGCTCGGCAGCAACCCGCCGCCCAGAAGCTGCTTCGGGCGATGTGATTGCGGCAAGAAGCTTGGGAAAGGGGGATGAGATGTAAGGAAACAACTCTGAAACCTTTCAGCGGGATCCTGCGGGTGAAAAGCCCGTCCGGTAGCGCCTGACCAGCGGCCGGAAGCGAGTCTTGCGTGGGGCGTGGGCAACCCGCACTGCGAAGCGTAGACAGCCAGTCCAAAGCCGTGCTATTGAGCGCCGAAAGACCTTTCGCGGGAGCCTTTCACATACCAGGGGCGACGCTGCTGCACCGCAACGGTCTGGTGCGGCAGTCCTGCCGGCGTCGACTGAACATGTGCGAATGGACAATCGAGATTCCCCAGGAACTTGCGAGATCCTGCCGCCTCCTCAGCAGAACCCC
>JAKEHX010000627.1 GCA_022614795.1 Planctomycetaceae bacterium
AGAACGTCACGGTCATGATCGATGCCGGCGCGATCTTCCAGATGCGCCGCGCGCAGGTCAGCGTGGGCAGCACGGCCCCCTCGATCTTTTCCGACCGCAGCGGCGGCGCGCTCCAGGTGCTGGGCACGCCCACGACCAGCGTCTATTTCACCTCCTTCGACGAACTCGACCCCGATGGCCCCGGTCCTCTGACCACTATCGGCCTGGATCAGAACCCGCTGAGCATTCCCCCCCGCGAAGGGAACTGGGGCGGCCTTTCGTTCCGCAGCGACCTCGACCGGGCCGACGGCCGCTTCGACCACGAAGCGGTCGGCGTCTTCCTCAACTACGTCAACTACGCCGACATTCGCTATGGCGGCGGCCAGGTCAATATCAACTCCGTCTTCGAGGTCGTCACCCCGATCAACATGATCGACCGGCGGCCCACCGTCACCAACAACCTGATCACCTTGAGCGCCGACGCCGCCATGTCGGCCAATCCCGACAGCTTCGAAGAGACCAATTTCCAGGCGCCGCGCTTCTGGCCCCGCTTCTCCTGGAACACCGGGTATGCCCCTTCGGGCGGCTTCGCGCCCCCGTCGTCCAGCTTCACGCTCGATTACGACCGGGTCGGGCCCGAAATCCACGGCAATCGCCTGCTCACCAACACCACCAACGGCCTGTTTGTCCGCACCCGCACCCCCGCCGGCAACGTGCTCGAAGAAATGACGATCGCGGGCCGCTTCAACGACACCGACATCGTCCACATCATCGAGGAAAACCTGGTCGTCCGCGGCACCGCGGGCGGTCCCACGCTGGAGGAGACCCCGCCGCCGGTCTCCCTGATTACCGTCAATCAGGTTCCGCCGGACGGCAGCTTCCCCGGCTTCGCCGCCGGCACGAACATTCAGTACAGGCTCACCTACGTCGATCTGCTGGGCAACGAGGGGCTGGCTTCCACCACGTTCTTCGCAAACGTTGCGGTCAGCGGATCGGCCATCCTACTCGCGCAGTTGCCGAACGTGGCCTCGCCCAATCCCGAGTTCGTCGCCCGGAAGCTCTACCGCCGCACCTCGTTCTCCGCCGAATTTGTCCTCGTCGATCAGATTCCCGCGTCGGTCTCGGAATACATCGACCGCAACCTCCCGGTGAGCGGCGCGGCTCAGACGCTGAAGGTCCTCAACGTTGATTCGTCTGGTTCTACTTTTCAAATGGCTGTCAGTCCGGGCGACACCGACGGCAGCGACGGCATCCCCCCCAATCCCACGCCAGCTCGGAACGAGATGCAAACCATCTTCGTGCCGATTACGCCGGGAACGTTCGTATTGACGTTCGGCGGCGAGACCACCGTGGCGATCCCCAAAAACGCCTTGGCGCTCGAGATTCAGACGGCCCTCGAGGACCTCAGCAACATTCTCCCCGGCGACGTGTTGGTCACCAGGACGGGCTCGGCGATCAGTATCGAGTTCCAAGGGCAATACGCCAACCAGGATGTGCCGCCGCTGAACGGGATGCCGTTTAACGCGCCGATCGAGGGCTTTTTCACGAACGGGGCCAACATTCAGCGGGCCCGCCTCGACGCCAGTCTGGTCATCGATCCGCTGATTGTGATCAAGTCCGACGGCGCCCGCATCGACGTCGGCATCGGCGCTAACCTGCTCGCCGAAGGCTTCGCCGGCCAGGAGATCATCGCCACCTCGCTGGCCGACGACCGCTACGGCGCCGGCGGCACCTTCGACACCAACAGCGACAACCAGGTCACGCCCGCCGATCCCGTCGAAACCGCCCCGCTCCCCGGCGACTGGGGCGGCATCTTCTTCTCCGCCGATTCCCAGGGCAGCATCGACAACGCCGTCATCGCCTACGCCGGCGGCCTCAGCCGCGTCGAAGGCACCTTCGCCGGTTTCAATCCCATCGAAATCCACCAGGCCAAGGTCCGCATCACCGATTCGAAGTTCGAATTCAACGACGATGGGCAAGGGGGCGCTGCGCCGGGCGACCGCTTCGGCCGCGGCTTCAATCGGCCCGCCGTCGTCTTTGTCCGCGGCGCCCAGCCGGTGGTCATGGACAACACCGTCATCGACAACGCCGGGTCCTTCATCAACATCAACGTCAATGCCCTGAACCACGAAAAGGTCGTGGACCTGGGCCGCCAGACCGGCCTCACCCAGCGCGAGCCGGCCCACTTCGAAAACAACGGGCCGCTCATCCTCCGCAACCGGCTCCGCGACAACGAGACCAACGGCATGATCGTCCGCGGCGGCACGCTGACGACCGAAAGCGTCTGGGACGACACCGACATCGTGCACGTGCTCTTCGATGCCGTGAACATTCCCGACTTCCACGTCTTCGGCGGGCTGCGGATCGAAAGCTCCCCCACCGAAAGCCTCGTGGTCAAGGCCTCGGGCCAAAACGCCGGCTTCACCGCCACCGGCCGGCCGCTGGAAATCGACGACCGCATCGGCGGCATTATTCAAGTCCTGGGCCAGCCCGGATTCCCCGTGGTGATGACCGGCTTGACGAACGACACGGAAGGGGCGGGCTTCACGCCGGAAGGCGTCCCGCAAACCGACACCGACGGCAATGGCGGCGGCGTCGGCGGCGGCGGACTTCCCACCGGACCGGAGGTCAACAACGGCACCCTGATCGACAACGACGTGGCCACGAATGTCGTCGGCCATTTCGAAATCCGCCCGGGCAACGGGGGAATCGCCCTGGTCAGCGGCGTCACCGCCCAGGGTCAGACGCAGCTCTTCATCAACCAGGACTTCATTTTCGACTTCCTGAACTTCGTCGATGTCGGTCCCAGCGGCGGCGCCATCGACTTGAGCACGACCACGATCACCACGCCCCCGACGCTGTTTTCGCCCGACCTGGTCTTTAGCGAGGGGACGTTCGCCGGCGCCAACGGCCCCGTCAACTGGCGCGTCGAGACGAGCATCGCCAACGGCAGCACGCGGATCAACAACACGCTGATCCTCAATAGCGCCACCCCGCTGGGCGCCTTGCGGTTCGTCAATTACCTCGACGAAGACGTGCTCGCATTCAGCGACGACTTGCTCTTCCGAGCGGGCTCGCCCGGCCAGGCCAACTTCCGCCTGTTCACACTCGACAACGCCCAGCGCATCGGCTTCTCGCAAGGCGGGACGTACGTTCCCGGCCCCGGCCTCGTCAACGCCACCTACGACGGCTTCGCGGCCGATAAATTTTCCGACTTGCTCACGGCAATCACCGGCGCAGGCACGACCTATTCGCCCACGGGCAATATCGACCTCGTCGATCTGCCCGCATTCGTCGATCCGGCCTTGGGCGCCGTCAACGGCCTGGCCGACGTGACCACGGCCATGGCCTGGACGGTCGATCCCCTGGCCACCAACGCCCGCATCACGACCTTCCTGGAACTGATCGCCGAGGCCCCTGCTTCCTCGGGCACTCCGGGCGAGTGGCAGGGGATCATCATCGACGAGTTCGCCCACGACCGGAACGTGGAGACGATCCTCGAGCAGGAAGCGACCCTCGGCGACGGCACGGCCAATTCGATCCCGCAAAAGGCCCAGCTCATCGGCGCGCTCGGTCCCTTCGAGAAAGGCGGGGACGAAAATCTTCGCCTGGGCCTCACCGTCCACGGAATTCTCAATAGCAACACCGACGTCGATATCTACAGCTTTTCGGGCCGCACCGGGACGGAAGTCTGGATCGAACTCGACCGCACGACGCATGCCCTCGACGGGGTGATCGAGCTCTTGGATGTCAACGGCAATGTCCTGGCCCGCTCGAACAACTCGCCCGCTGAACATGCCGGTCTCGAGCCGCTGGTCGGCATCGCCCGCGACATGCAGAAAACGCCCCCCTTTGAAGGCCGCGATTTCTGGACCACCAACCAGCGCGACCCCGGCATGCGCGTCATCCTGCCGGGTCCGGCCAACACGACCAACACGTACTTCGTCCGCGTCCGCAGCGGCGCTGCCGCCGTGCAAGTCACTGAGATCAACGGTGGAACGTTTGCCGCGGCCACGATTGTCCAGGGCGGCGCCTCGATTACCACGGAACTTATCAAGGGCGGCCCGCCCGCGATCACGGAAATCGTGCCCGGCGGCCCCGGCGGCACCGTCACTGTCACGGAAACGGTCAAAGGCGGAGCCGCCACCAACGAGCTTCAGCACATCGATGTTACGGGTGGATCCTCATTCACCCTGACATTCAACGGCCAAACCACCGCCGCAATTCCGGGAAATGCACTCGGCTTTCAGGTCCAACTGGCTTTGGAAGC
>JAKEHX010000628.1 GCA_022614795.1 Planctomycetaceae bacterium
AGTGTGCCAGCTACTTCACTTCTCGTCGATGCAGTAGAGATACTTGTCCGACCGGATAAGCAGCCGCCCGTCGGCCACGACCGGACAAGCATTGAACATGCCCCGTTCGTCGCCAGAGCGCAGCCCGCCGCCAGAAGCACTGCGCAAGTCGTTGGTCGCCAGCAGCTTGAATTCAGGCGAGGCCGCGACGACGAACGTCTTGCCGCTGCGAGTGAGGTAGTAAATCTTGCCGTCGGCGAGGATCGGCGAGGCATAGACCTGGTCGGCGCGCGGCAGCCGCTCCTGATAGACGATCTTGCCGGTGGCCGAGTCGGCACAATAGACGATCCCCTGGTTGTCGTTGGCCCAGTACATGTGCCCGCCGTGCACCAACGGCGAGGGGACATTGGAATTCGTCGTTCCGGTCCATACGCGGTGCGAATCGGAAACGTCGCCGCGGCCGCCGAGTCGAATGGCGAAAGCCGCTCCCGAGCGTCCGCCGATCCAGTACGACACGCCGCCATCGACGACGGTGCTGGGAACCATGTACCACGGAATCCGGGTCTCGCACGACCAAAGCTGCGTTCCGGTCTTCGGGTCGATCCCCAGCACCTGCCCCATCTCTGCCACGAGCAGCTCGGTTTTCCCGCCAGCCGTTTTGGCAAGTACGGGCGTATTCCACGATTCCCGAACGTCTTCCACCTGCCAGACCTCTTTGCCCGTGGCCTTCTCGAGGGCATAGAGCGTCCCGCTTTCCACGCTGGCATTGACGATCAGCAGGTTCTCGAACAAGACCGGCGATGCGGCCGAGCCCCAGTCGTGAATCTCGTCTCCCAGGTCGGCGTGCCACTTCTGCTTGCCGGCCAGGTCGAACGCATACGCGCCCGACTTGCCAAAGAAGCAATAGATTGCCTGGCCGTCGCTGGCGGGCGTGCTCGACGCGTAGCCGTGGTCGTCGCGAATCCGGTCTTGTTCGGGCAGACTGGCGGCGACGTCGTTCTTCCAGAGCAGCTGGCCGTTGGCCCGATTCAGGCAGACCAGGTGCCGCTTCAGGTCGTTCATATCGCCCGGCTGCCCGGGGACGTTGTAGCCGCTGTAGCAGGTCAAGTAAATCTTGTCGCCGACCAGAATCGGGCTCGATGTACCCGGGCCGGGCAAGGGCGTTTTCCAGGCAATGTTCTGAGTTGCCGACCAGGTCGTGGGGAGTGACTTTTCCGCCGAGACCCCTTGGCCGCCGGGCCCGCGAAACTGCATCCACGACTCAGCCGCCCGAAGCCAGCCTGCAACCGCGAAGATCAGCACCAAACCGAGTAAAACTATGCGCATGGTTCATTTCCTCGAATAAATCAGCAGCCCAGACCTTAAAATGGCTGTGTGCCATTGAACTGTAAGCGGGCCGCGGCGGCAATCATTTTTTCTGCCCCCAGTTTCCTGTATCCTTGTCTCCACCACCTATGTCCTGACTGCTCCCCACCACTCACCACTCACTCCGCCCTTGTTCATCGCCCAGCTCAACCACGTTGCTATTCACGTCGCCGATGTCGAGCGGTCCGTGGCCTTCTACCGCGACGTGCTCGGCCTGGCGCCTATTCCCCGCCCGGCCTTCAGCTTTCCGGGGGCCTGGTTCCGACTGGGGATCGATCAGGAGCTGCACATTATCGGCGAGCGCCAGCAAGCTGTCGTTTCACACAATCGGGGCAATCACTACGCTCTGTTGGTCGATGACCTGGACGCCTGGGAGCGGCATTTGATCGAGCGCCGGGCCGTTTACGTCCCGCGGCGGCTGCGGCCTGATGGGGCCGAGCAGATCTTCGTGATCGATCCGGACGGGCACTACGTGGAGCTGTGCACTCCGCCAAGACCGGCTTCTGAATGAGGAGGCCGGCCCATTGATCCTACGTCAATCTTTGCCTTTCCGATCTTTCCCGAAGCCCGCCCGCGAGTTTGTCCGGATTTCTGCCTGGATTTACCGTACCCCGATTTGGCATTTGCCGTAGGCCGACTAGAATTGCGATAAGAGTGGCCCAGATCACTCGCCCATCGGTAAGCATGTGGTCCTGCCCATGTCCGATCCGTTACGCATCCGCCGGCAGCAGATCCTTCGGGAAGCCGAAGGATACCTCGACCTGGTGACGGTCTTTGGCGACCGTATGCCCTGCCGGCCCGACGCACGCGACCAGCTCTCCCGCCGCGTGCTCGAGACGCTCGATCGGATCGAGAATCCCGGCGGCCTGAAGGGGCACATCCTCTTCCTCCGCGGCCAGGCCCTGCGGGCGATGGAGCAGTTCGTCGAGGCGGTCCCGCCGCTCCGCGAGGCGGCCGAGATCGAGCCTCAGAATATTCACATCCGCCTCTCGCTCGCCTGGTGCTACAAGCGATGCCGCAGGCTCGATCTGGCGATCCAAACGCTCGAAGAGGCCCTGGAGGCCGATCCGGCCTACGCGATCGTCCATTACAACCTGGCCTGCTACTGGAGCCTGGCCGGCAACGTGCGTTTGGCCGTGACCTACCTGTCGCAGGCCTTCGAGCTGGAGCCGAACTATCGGGACCTTGTGGCCAGCGAGCGCGATTTCGATCCGGTCCGCAATCACCCGCACTTCCAGGCGCTGACGACGGTGATTGTGTAGCTTCGACTCCTGCTATCCGCGGCCTGCCGGATACCGCCTTGCTAGCCAGTCGAGCTGCTGCCGGTCGGGACGCTCGGCATACCACCCGTCCCCCGCCAGGTCCAGCAGCATCTGGAAATACTCTTCGAACATCTGCCCCACACGCTCGGTCGAAAAATTATCGAGCACCCACCGCCGGCAGGCGGCTGGGTCGATTCGCTCGATGTTTTTCGCGGCCCACACGAACTGCTCCATCGTCCGGCAGCGGAAGCCGGTCACGCCGTGCAGCACGGTCTCGGTAAAGCCACCCCAGTCAGTACAAATCACGGGCGTGCCGCTGGCCTGGGCTTCCAGGGCCACGTTCCCCAGCGGCTCAACATAATGCGTGGGGCAAAAGAAAGCCGCCGCCTCGGCCATCAGCTTGCGGCGGCCTTCAACATCGGCGGGCGGCAGATACCGCGCGTGGGGGTTCCCCTTCAGGAACCGCGCCGGGTCCCCCTGGCCGACAATCGCAATTCTCCGGCCGACCCGTTTGGCCACATCGATCGCCAGGGCCACCCCCTTGTCGTCGTTGAGCCGCCCCATGAAGAGAAACTCGTCGCCCTTCGTGGGGCAGGCTTCCAGCCTGCCATCTTTCCACCCAAAGAGTTCCGGATCGATCTCGTTGGGAATCACCACGTCGTACCAGCCATTGCCGGCGTGCTTTCCTTCCTTGCCGTAGTGGAAGTGCATCCAGGCATAGCTGACAAAGACGCGGTATTTGGCCCAAGTGTGGCGGTAACCGATTCCGGATTCGACGACGAATTGATTCAGACCTCGGGTAGCGCCAATCTGAGCATCGCCCCAAGTACAGCTCACAATCGCTTCCCAGGGCTGGCTCACGCGAGCGTCAATCGCCGCGCGCACCCGCGCGGCATAGAGCTTCTGGTACTCGGCAAAGGGTCCGTCGGTCTTCGTCGTATAGAACTTGGTGCCGGGATGGTCGTAGAGTGCCGACCATTCGCCCCGAGAAATAGCCGCCACATTCTCCGTGCATTCCGGGTCAGACCCTTCGACCCCGATATGGATCACCTCATGCCCGCGGCGCTTGAGCATTCGGCACTGGTTCCACGCCTTGATCGTGAACGGACAGGTGCTAAACGCGCGGTTGGTCTGCGTATGCGGCACGCCCAGCACAAACACCTTCAGCGGCGCGGACAGGTCGCGCACTGTAGCCCTCACACTCCGCGTGAGGAGCCCGTTCGGGGTGCCACTGCCGGCTGGCCCACCAGTGATTTCGCCCGACACACCACTGACCACCGTTCTTGGACCTTGGACCTTGGACTTTGGACCCACCTCCTCCGACCTTGAACTTGGAACCTTGAACTTTGAACCCGGACCTTCCACGGGTTTCAGCCGCCGGTCCCGCTCCGCGACATCCTCCGCCGTGTAGTGAAACACCGCCAGCGCCCGCACCTCGCCGTACACTTCGTCGGGCTTCTTCAGATAGTTGGCTGCAAACAGCTTCTCCGCCGGACGCTCGCAGTCGTGCAGAAAGATCGTCGTCCCTTCGCGGGCCAGCTTCGCCGCCAACAGCACGCTTTGCTGCCTACCCGGCGAATCAGGCGAATACCCCTCCGGCCCATCGACCAGGATCACATCCCACGCTTTCGCGAGCACCCACGACGGCAAACCGCCCGGCAGCGGACAGGGCCGGACAAAACCCTGCTCCAGCCTGGTTGTGTAAGTCACCGGCACGACCTTACACGCCAGGCCCTCGACCGCCTTGGCCCACTCCGCATTGTGCTCCAATACAACCGTTGTTCCACCTTGGTTGGCCAGCGCATACAGTCTTGTGTCTCGTCCCGCACCGACGACAAGAAGTTTGCCCGCGCCGCGCTTCAAAAGCTCCACCACGATGCGAAAATACTGCGCCGGCGCCATCTGGCCGGCTGTCGCGCCAGCCTGGGCAAAGGCAATTGCAAGCGAGGACGCTTCCCCCGCAGTCCTATTGTTCCCTTGCCCATCGGTTTCACGAATAGTCAAACCGTCCATATCATGAAAGCGGGCCTCGCTGCACCACGACTGTCAGCGTAGAAGGTAATCACTCGCGTTCGACAGACCATTGCGATTCGTCTCATCCATTTCCGACCTTGCAGCGCGATCCTTTTTCGACTTCCTCAATTCCTGTGCCTGGGGAGAAGAACTGGCAGTCGACACCTCTCTGACCTGCGGAAGTTCCGCCCGCACGCGCGCCAGATCTAGTGAATCGGGAATGATCAATTGTCGAAGCGACTGGCATCGAGAAAGGGGGCGCAATGCGTCCTCGGTAACGTCTGTCCCACTTACCACCAAGGTCTCTAACGACGACGAGTCGGCAATGGCCGCAATTGCGGCATTCGAGACGATCGCGTCTTGCAAGTTCAACACTCGCAATCGCGCCGCCTTCGCCAGGGCAGCAACGCCTTTTTCAGTGGGCGACTCCAAGCACAAGCTCAAGCTGGTGAGATTCGTCAGCTTGGCAACAGCGGCCAAATCCTCCTCAGTCACATTCGTGAGCCTCAGGTCCAAATTACAGCTATTCCGCCCGCCAAGTGCAACGAGTTCATCAATCGGCATCTCACAATGGAGCCTTAGATCCCTGAGTTGCGCCGCGTTTCCAAGCAAACGCAAATGCTCCGCGGAGAGCGCAGTACCAGCAAACGACAGTCGTGTAACATGGGAAGAATCGCAAATCTTACTCCATACTGTTAGTGGCGGTGGCGGACAATTTTCAAACGCAACCTCCTCAATGCTGTCGGCGTCAACAATCCAATCCGCAGTCCCCTCACCCTGCAATGGGATTTGGATCACAATTCGGTTAATACGCAACCCAGAGACACATTCCGACGTTTCTCGGCCTGCTCGTTCCCAGCGATCAGGCCACGCGGTTCCAAATACAGATGGCCTGACACACACTTCGCGCAAATGCGGCAATTGTAGGAGCAGGGCGTTTATCTTTCGCGCGTCCTCGCCAGGCTGCATTGGTACAGGTAGTGATACACCGCACACAACCATCCCGAGCTGCGGATTGTCGACGTACCGCCGAATCCGTTCCCCGTTCAGCCACGCATACGATACATCTACTTGTGACGCCTTCAGTGTGGCGACGATCTTTGCCTGCAGTGCGGTACGAACATAGATCCATCGCCCCGCGGTCAGAGCTACACCGACAATGAAAACCCAGAGGAGCATTCGGCGCAGGGTGAACTGCGCCGAACGTCCCGGTGCCTTTGAGTATTCAATATCACTCATGATTTACGGTGTGCCGCTGCGCCGAGGGACCTCCTCTGCGCCCA
>JAKEHX010000629.1 GCA_022614795.1 Planctomycetaceae bacterium
AGTGGGGCAAGTTTCCAGCCTGCCAGGCAGTATTCCTTCGGCGGACCAGCAAATCCGCCCTACCCGAATTGTTGCACACCGGCGCTCCCTCGGGCTAGACGAACGCCGCAGCCGTTACGATTCTGCTGTCCTAAAGCTTCGGCAGGTTGAAAAACTGCCCCACTTAAAGCAATCCAACTCGTTTCCGCAGCAGCCATTCGCAGCCGATCAATAGGACAAACAGGCCGGCCAAGAGCGGCGCATTCCAAATGGGCCGCGGCGGCAGCGACTCGATCCGTACCTGGCGCCCGCGCGGCAAGTCGCTCAGCAAATTGTCGGCGGCCGGAAAGCGGTAGAACTTGCCCTGCGAAACCTTGGCGGCCTTCGTCAACTCGGCGGCGTCCATCCGCGTGCGTGCCAGTTCGCCGGGAGGAGCGGAAATCGCAAATTCCTTGGCCGGCGGTTGGCCCTCCAGCGTCGGCGAGGCAATCCACGACCGGTACTTGCCGTCGGCCAATTGCCCGGCCGTCCCCTCAAACACGCCTCGTTCGGCTGCATTGCGCCGGAGTGCGACGCTCCGCCGCTCGCCCCCCTCGCGCTCGACAACGACGCCGACGCCGTCGTCCGCCTGTGGGGCCAGTCGATCGTCCAGAAATCGAACCCGCAGCCGCACCACCTCGCCGCGGCGATACTCGTCGCGGTCCGTGGTCAGCTCGGCGCTGCGCCCCGCGGCCAGCAGCTTTGCGCGGCAGAGATAGCGGATCGATTGAATCCAATAACGCGCAAAATGAACATCGCCCGAGCGAAACCGCCAGCGATGCGTTTCGTCGGTCGCATGGAAGAGCACTTTGCCCGCCCCGACGAATTGCAGGGCAATGATCGGCAGCGGCCGGCCGTTGTCGCCGACCAGCGTCGGATGCTCCGCCAGCACCCGCACGCCGGGCCGCAGGTCCGGCACCGCTGCAAACCAGCGGAGCGGCGCGAGCTGCTCGCGCCACAGCTTTTCGTTGTCGCCGGGCGTGTCGGCCAGCTGCATCGTGGGGCTCGCCAGGCCGAGCGGCGTGAGCCGGGGGCGAAACGACTCGGTCACCACCGTATCGGCATCAGGAATGCGCACCGTGTCGAGCTCCATCGGAAAGAGCGGCGCAAGGGGCGTGTCGCGAAAGGCCAGCGGCGTGTAGCGCGGGCCGGCAATGAACACGACGCCGCCGCCGCGGACGGTGGCGAACTCGTAGATGTTCTGCATGATCGACGGGCTGAGCAGCGACGGGTTTACGTCGCCAAAGATCAGCACGTCGTAGGCAAACAATTCATCGCGGCTCACCGGGAACAACCGCTCGGCGGTCTTGTCGGTATCGACGTATTCCAGATCCGCCTCCTGGAGCACCGTGAGAAAGCCACGCGTTTTCCCTTCGGCCGGCTGATCGCGGTTCAGCTCGCGCTGAAGCATCTGCTTGAGCATCCGGAACTCGTAGTTCGGATAGGCCTGCACGAGCAGCACGCGGATCACTTCTTCGCGGACGGTTATCTTGCGGACCAGGCGGTTGTTCTCGACATTCGCCTCCCCCTCGCGCGGCGTAACCTCGACGACGTACTCAAATTCCCCCTGCTGATCGGGACGGTGCGCGAGCCGGATGTTTTGAAGCCCTCCTTTCGGATCGAGTTCAACGACTTGCTCCGCCAAGACTTCCAATTCGCCATTCCGGGCCAGCCGCACGGTCGACTTGCCCGAGAGCCCTTCCGACGACAGCTGCACGTCGAAATTCACCAAGTCGCCGACAAACACAACGTCATCGACCAGGAGGTCGGACAGCCGCAGATCGCGCAGGGGCTGATCGCTTCCCAGGCCAACAAGGAAGAGCGGCACTGCCTTGCGGCGGGCATATTGAGCTGCTTCGGCGAGCGACTTGCCCTCGGTGGTGACGCCGTCGGTCAGCACAATGATGGCTGCCGTGGGCCGGCCACGCTGGGCCTCCAGGACGTCGCGGATGGCATCGCCCAGGCGGCTGGCCGGTTGGTCCGCGGCGAGTTGCTTCACAGCGGTCTGGAGCGCCTGTTGATCGCCACCTGCTGAACGGGCAGTAGCGCCCGCCCAGAACACGCGAAGGTTATACCGCTCGCCGAGTTGCGCCAATAGCTCGCCGTCCTTCGCCAAGAGCAGCGATTTCGCCAGGTTCAGACGAGTCGCTTCGGTCAGCTTGACCGCCGCCAACCGTCGGTCGATCTCCGCTGCCAGCGCTTTGTCGTCGTAGTGATCGACCAGGCCCATGCTGGCCGAGTCGTCGAGCACCACGACAACATCCGGCAGGTCGGTGCGATGGCGCTGCACGGTCCAGCCGTAGAGCATCAGCACGACCAGACCGACCAAAGCCAACCGCAGCGCCGCCAGAAGTACCTTCCACGGGCGGGCAGCGCTAGGACTCTCGCGCCAATAGACGGTCAGCAAAATGGCCGCCGACACGAGCAGCACCGTCAGTACCAGCCACGGCGGCAAGTCCCATGTTGGCTGGATCGTCGTCTCCAGCCCGCCGGGCTGACGCGACAATGGCTCGCCAAAAGCCCACTGCTCGATCGCTCGCCAGGTGTCGTTCATCGGCCTAATGTTCGCGAATACTCACTGCGCTGGTAAGCTAAATAATACAGTTTATGGGTTCGATCAGCCATTTCCGAGCTTTGGCGTCGATGCCTTTCGACGGGGCGAAGTGAGTTTGCAGCGGAGAGAGTTGGCGCTGAAATACTGTGGGCCAAAGTTGCGCACTTCTCAGATTAAAGCGATGGAGGCGCAGCTGGGATATCGCCTGCCGAAAGA
>JAKEHX010000630.1 GCA_022614795.1 Planctomycetaceae bacterium
GGAATAAATGTCGTGATGCGGCGGTGGGCTGATCAGGCCGACGCCCGGCGTGCTGTAGCGAATGCGGGCGATCGTTTCATCGACCTTGTGGCCCGGCAGCTCGCCCCCTTCGCCCGGCTTGGCCCCCTGGGCCATCTTGATTTGCAGCTCGTCGGCGTTAGCCAGGTAGTTGATCGTCACGCCAAAGCGGCCGCTGGCGACCTGTTTGATGGCCGAGCGCTTGCTGTCGCCGTTGGGCAAGGGCTTAAAGCGTTCTGGGTCTTCGCCACCTTCGCCTGTGTTCGACTTGCCGCCGATGCGATTCATGGCGATGGCCAGCGTCTCGTGGGCCTCGGCCGAGATGCTGCCAAAACTCATCGCCCCGGTGCAGAAGCGGCGAACGATCTGGCTGGCCGGCTCGACGTCGGCAATGGGAATCGGCCGGTTCACGCCCGTCTTGAACTTCAATAGCCCGCGGAGGGCGCACCTGCGGGTGGCATCTTCGTTGGCGTATTTGCTGAACCGTATGTAGGCGTCGGCGCTGTTCTCGCGGGCGGCCACCTGCAAGTCGGCGATCGACTGCGGGTCCCACATGTGCCGCTCGCCGCCGGACCGCCAGTGCATCTCGCCAAAATTCGGCAGCACTGGCAAGCGCTGCTCGGCACGCGTCGGAAAGCCGATCTCGTGCCGCCGCAGCGATTCCTTGGCCAGGATGTCGAAGCCCACCCCCTTAATCCGGCTGGCGGTGCCGGCAAAGCACTTCTCGATCACGTCGTCAGCCAGGCCGACCGCCTCGAAGATCTGCGCCCCCTTGTACGAGTGAAGCGTCGAGATGCCCATCTTGCTCATCACTTTGAGCATGCCCTTGGCCACGGCCTTTTGATACGCGTGGACGATCTTTTCGTCGGTGTAGTCGGCCGGGAGCAGGCCGTCGCGCTGGGCCTGCCAGAGGGCCTCAAATGCCAGGTATGGATTGATGGCATCCGCTCCATAGCCGACCAGCAGACAGTGATGATGAACTTCGCGAGCCTCGCCCGATTCGAGGATGATGCCGATCCGCGTGCGCTTCGCCTGGCGAATCAGGTGGTGATGGACCGCGCCCACGGCCAGCAGCGAGCTGACCGCGATCCGCTCGGCCGAAACGCCCCGGTCCGAGAGCACGACCAGCGAATAGCCCTGCTCGATCGCCTGCTCGGCTTCGCGGCAGATGCGGTCGAGCCGGCTGGTCAGGCCCGCTTCGCCGTCGCTGCGGTTGTACGTGATGTCGATCAGCTTGCTCTTCCAGCCGCGATGGCCCATGTGCTTGATCGCGGCCAGCTCTTCGTTGGTCAGAATCGGGTGCGGCAGGAGCAGGCGGTTGGCTTGCTCCTCGGTCGTCGCGAGCAGGTTCCGCTCGGGCCCGACGTAGCACTCCAGCGACATGATGACCTCTTCGCGGATCGAATCGATCGGCGGGTTAGTCACCTGGGCGAAGAGCTGCTTGAAATAGTCGTAGATCATCCGCGGCTGGTCGCTGAGCACGGCCAGGGCCGAGTCGTTCCCCATCGAGCCGACCGGTTCGCGCTTCTCGTTCACCAGCGGCAGCAGCATGAACTGCATCGTCTCGGTCGAGTAGCCGAAGGCCTGCATTCGCGCGAGCAGGCTCTCGGGATGAAAGCCGTGCGACTGGTCCGAAAGAGGCAAATCGCGGAGCTGAATCCGCTGGTTGGCGAGCCACTGGGCATAGGGCCGACGGGTCGAGACCTCTCTCTTCAGCTCGTCGTCGGGAATGAGGGCCCCGCGCTCGAAATCGACGAGGAACATCCGCCCCGGCTGCAAACGCCCCTTCTCCTTGACGATTTTGGGATCGACCGGCAGCACACCCACTTCGCTGGCCATGATCACGCGGTCGTCGGTCGTCAGGTAATAGCGGCTGGGCCGCAGGCCATTGCGGTCGAGCACGGCGCCGATGTAGCGGCCGTCGGTGAAGACGACCGAAGCCGGCCCGTCCCAAGGCTCCATGAGGCACGAGTGGTACTCGTAGAACGCCCGCTTGTATTCGGGCATCGATTCGTGGTTCTGCCAGGCCTCGGGGATCATCATCATCACCGCTTCGGGCAGCGAGCGGCCTGCCAGTAGCAAGAGCTCCATCACGTTGTCGAATACGCCCGAGTCGCTCGTGGTCATGTCGGTGACCGGCAGTACCTTCTTCAGCTCGTCGCCGAACAGCTCCGATTCGAGCATCCCCTCGCGGGCCGCCATCCAGTTGACGTTGCCGCGGAGCGTGTTGATCTCGCCGTTGTGCGACATGAATCGCATCGGCTGGGCCCGCTCCCACGACGGGAACGTGTTGGTCGAGAACCGCGAGTGGATCATCGCCAGGTGGCTCGTGTAGCGCGGGTCGGCCAGGTCGGGGAAATAAGGCACGACCTGCGTTGAGGTAAGCTGGCCTTTGTAGATGATCACGCGCGAGCTGAAGCTGGCGACGTAGTAGCGGCTGCGCTCCTGGAGCTGCACTTTGTTAAGGGCGTGGAATGCCTGCTTGCGAACCAGATACAAATGGCGGCAGAAGGCCGTGCGGTCGATCTTGTCGCCAGCCGCCACGAAGAGCTGTTCGATCACGGGCTCGCCAGCCGCGGCCGTGGCCCCGATATTGGCCTTCTTCGCGTCGGTTGGCACTCTCCGCCAGCCGATGAACTTCTGCCCCTGCGCCTCGACGTACTTTCGCAGCGTGTCTTTGCAGACGTTGCGCTCGCGCTCGTTGTGTGGCAGGAAGACCTGGGCCACGGCATAGCGGCCGATCTCGGGCAACTCCGCCTGGAACAGCCGTCTGGCCTCGGCCCGCATCAGCTCGTCGGGAATGGCGGTGAGCATGCCCGCGCCGTCGCCCGTGTTGGCCTCGCAGCCGCAAGCACCGCGGTGGTCCATGGCGACGAGTGCGGCGGCGGCATCGCGGACGATCGAGTGGCTGCGGACGCCCTTGACGTGGGCGATAAAGCCCACGCCGCAGCTGTCCTTCTCGTAGGCCGGATCGTATAGGCCGTGCCTGGCTGGCATTCCCGATTGAATTTCACTGTTCATCGCACACACCTGATGAGAGGCTGTCACCGGCCACAGGAGCCAGGCCGGCAAGCAGGGTTTCAGGCCTTCCTAGGAGGCCACCCGAGCTGCCGCATTATCCGTTTTGGCCGCGGCAGCTTTGGCGTCCTCGTCGTTCCTGACAACTGAGTCGGCAGCCGCCTTGCTGGCAACCGGATTTTCGCCGCGGGGCAGCCCGGCGGTTTCTTCCAGATCGGCCATCTCGCGCGAGGACGAGGGCTGCTTGAGCAACAGATGCATGAAGCGCGAGGCGGTCTTGCCGAGTTCTTTGCCGCGCCGCTGGATGAATCCGATCGGCCGGTGGAGATCGACCCCCGCCAGCGGACGCGCCGCCAAGGCACCCGCGGCCACCTCGCGATCCACGGTCGGCGCCGGCAGCAGGCTCACGCCCGCGTCGATCTCGACGGCCCGCTTGATCGTCTCGGTGTTGTCGAACTCCATCGCAATGCGGACTTCGACCCCTTTGGCCGCCAGCGCCCGATCGACCTCGTGGCGGATCTCCAGGTCCGCGTCAAACGCGATGATCTCCAGGCCGTGCAGGTCTTCCAGGCCAATCCGCTCGCGCGACGCCAGCCGATGACCAGGCGCGCACACCAGCACCATCGGCTCTTCGCGCCACGGCGTCGCCTTGATGGTCCGGCTGGAGCGCGGATAACTGACAAGCCCCAGATCGACCTGGTCCGATTCAACCAGCTCGTAAACCCGATTCGGGTGCTGGTATTGCACCCGCACATTGGCTTTTGGATAGGATTGGAGGAACCGCTGGACGAAGCGGTTGATGTGCGACAGGCCGATCGAATAGATCGAAGCCACACTCACCCGGCCCGCGACCTCTTCGTGCAACGTTTTGACCTCTTCTTCCAGGGCGAAATAGCGCTGGACGAGCTTGCGGCACCCCTCGTAATAGGCCTCGCCTTCGGGCGTCAGCACAAACGGCCGCTTGGTGCGGTCAATCAGTTGCACACCCAGGTGCTCTTCCAGGGCGTTGACGATCTGGCTGGCCCCCGACTGTGAAATGCCGTTCTCCGACGCGGCGCGCGAAAAGCTGCGCCGGCCGACAACATCGCAGAAGACTTTGAGGGACTTGAGGTGCATGGCCCGAACAGAATCCGCCTGAATCAGTGGCGATAATACTAGAAGCACTGACAATCAGAAGATAGCATCGCAGGTTATTCGGTTCGGGGGCGGTCGTCAATCACCAAGACGAAAATTTGGGCTGTGGACCATTAGCGGCAGCGAACGTGCCAAATACGGCAATAGATCACAAGTCGTTATGTGATAAAGACTTAGAATCCGTAGCTGAAGTCGCCAGACTTCAGCCTCTCAATTGAAGCTACTCCGCCAGAATCTTCCCGGCTCGGCCCA
>JAKEHX010000631.1 GCA_022614795.1 Planctomycetaceae bacterium
ACTTCGCTACCCTCGCTGGGCTGATTGCGACAATTGGCCTCTTCCTGGTCGCCATTGTGGCAGCGATCGTCTATATCGGTGGCCCGATTTTGATTTACGCCAGCCACCGGCAGTCGGCCCGGCCAAACCTGGTTCCCTTTCAGCCCGGTGCAACGCCGCTGCCGGCCGACGTCGATCAATATTTCCACACCACGAGTTGGGCCCTGGCGCAGCAGGGGTTCGAGATTGTCACGGGGATGTTCCTGCCCAGCCAGGTCGAGAACGTCGTCGTGGCGCTGATTTTTCTGGTGAACCGGCAGGAGAAGGACGCGGCGGTCTGTGTGGCGATGCACAACAACGCCCCGGGCATGTTTCAAACGGTATTCCACTTGGAATTTGCCACGCGCTATCGCGATGGCCGCGTGGTGCAGACCAACAACGCCGCCAACTTGAACGCCTTTCCCATTCCGCCCGAGTGCACGAACTCCTATTTGCCGAGCGTTATCGATCCGGTGCAGCTCTACCGCGTGCACCAGGCGGTCTGCCGGCGACAGGGGGGCGGGCAGAAGGTCCTCAAGCTCGACGAGCAATTTGGCGGCGATGCTGTGCGGTACATGACCGACGCGATCATCGAGGAGCTGGATGCGGCCGCCAAGGCGGGCTACATGCGGCGCGTCGAGTCCGAAGGGGTATATCGCCCGACGCTGATGGGCGCGCTCAAGATGACCTACGGCGAGCTTTGGCCTTACAAGGGCGTGCGCCTCCGCTGGCGGGCCCACCGCGAACGGCAGTTGCTGGCGGAGCTGGCCGGGGCATTGTAGTAGGCACACTCCGTGTGCCGTATTCCCCTTACGGCACACGGAGTGTGCCTACGACTCTGCCGCCCCTTTCCTCGGTCCGCGCCCGCTCGTAGTCTATTCACAGCGCTAGGAAGCGGCGGCAGCGGTCGGAGTGTGCTCACGATGGGTTTCGCGCAATGGTTCTGGCGGCTGTTTCTGGTTTTCGCCGGGCTGATCGTGGCGCACGTGCTTGTCGTTACGGGCATTTTCGCCTTCCGCAATCTGTCGGCTGAATATCGCAACGTCCTCCTCTGGACCTCGGCGGCCCTGACGATTTCATTTGGCGGCCTGGCAACGTGGGCCTGCATCCAGCGGATCATCCAGCCGCTTTCCGAGCTTACCCGCCATGCCCGGGCGGCTTCGGCCAGCGGCGACGGGCAAACCGCCACGATCGACTCGCGGGACGAATTGGGCGTTCTGGCCACGGCCTTTAATTCGATGCAGCGCGACCTGGCCCGCCGCGTCGATCAAATCCAGGAGAACAACGAACGGCTCCAGACAATTCTCGGCTCGATGGTCGAGGGGGTGCTGGCCGTCGGGCCCGACAAAAGGATTCTGATGGCCAACGATGCGGGCCGCGAATTGCTTGATTTCGCCACGCCCAAGCCGGTCGGCCGCTCGCTCCTCGAAGTAACGCGAATGCGGCCGGTGCACGAGGCCGTCGGCCGGGCGCTGACCAGCGCCGCCCCAGTGGAAACCGAGTTTGATTCGCCGGGAGCGCAGCGGCGGACCATCTCGCTGCGGGCGACCCGTTTGCCCGGCGAGCCGTGCCCCGGCGTGATGGTGGTGCTCCACGACTTGTCCGAATTGCGGCGGCTCGAGAATCTGCGCCGCGAGCTGGTCACCAACGTCTCGCACGAGCTGAAGACGCCCCTCTCGGCCATCAAAGCCTATGCCGAGACGCTGCGGATGGGGGCGGTGCACGATCCCGAGCACAACCTGGACTTCGTTCAGCGGATTGAGGAGCAGGCCGACCGGCTGCATGAGCTGATCCTCGACATCCTGCAAATCGCCCGCATGGAGCAGGGGCAGGAGACCTTCGAGATCGTGCCCGTCAACCTGGCCGAATTGATTGAGGGATGTGCCCAGCAGTTTTCCGATGCTGCCGCGGCGCGGCAAGTCACGCTGAATGTCGAGCTGCCGCCCCAGCACGCGACGGCCCTGGCCGACGAGGAGGGGGCCCGCACGATCCTCGACAACCTGGTCGATAACGCCCTCAAATACACGCCAGCCGGAGGGCGCGTAACAATCCGCTGCCGCCTGTCCGACGATCAGGCGACGCTGGAAGTGGAAGACACCGGCATTGGCATTGCCGAGAAGGATCAAGAGCGGATCTTCGAGCGGTTCTACCGGGTCGATAAGGCCCGCTCGCGCGAGGTGGGGGGCACGGGCTTGGGCCTCTCGATCGTCAAGCACCTCGCCCAGGCATTCGACGGCTCAGTGAGCCTTACCAGCCAACTCGGCCGCGGCTCGACGTTTCGGGTAACGCTCCCGAGACAGGCGTAGCAGAAGTCGTGAGACTTCTGAATTCGGAGTCCAAGCCAGGGTCGTGCCCGACGCTGCCACCTCAGGATCCGACGCTGCCAGCGTCGGAATTCCGTCCTGTCGTGATTCTCCACTCCTCCACTGGGTGATGACGCAACTTATGACACGGCTTTAGGTTGCGCAATTCGCATGGTGCCGATCTTTATGCTAACCCCTCATCAGGTCTACATTTTCGGCACAACTAGTTGACGGCAAACCGCAATCTGCTAGCTTACCCACCCGTTTGAGCCAGCATCGCAGACAGGGCACTTTTCCACCAAGTCGGGGACACGATGACTCGTCGCCAACTGCTCGCTCGCCGCGCCCGCTTCCGCAAACTCCTGCTCGAATCGCTTGAGAATCGCGTGGTTCTCGATGGTTCGCCGTGGCACAATACGATGAGTGCCTTCGATGTGAATCACGATGGTAGCGTCAACACCGCCGATCAACAGGCCCTCGATTCATTCCTCGCCGCCAACAATGGCGGCCCCGTGCAAGTCCCCGCCCAGCCGGACCCTGATCCGGAAACGGTGATGTACTACGACGTGGACGACAACTGGCTCGTGGACGACAGC
>JAKEHX010000632.1 GCA_022614795.1 Planctomycetaceae bacterium
GTTGTGAATCTTTCGTAGCTGAAGTCGCCAGACTTCAGGTTTTTCTGCGGATTCGGAACTCTGGCGAGTTCCGCTACGGGATTCATTCACAACCTCTGAGCACTGCCCGGACCGACGCCTCGCTGATCCCGCCGACGACCTCGACCGAGCCCAGGCGGCTGGGGAGGACAAACCGCAACTGCCCATGTTCGGCCTTTTTGTCGTGATGCATGGCGGTGAGGAGAGCGTCGTGATCGAGGTTCGCAATTGCGGTGGGCAGGCCAAGCTTGGCGAGCAGCGAAACTTGCCGTGCGGTCAGATCCGAACCGACGCGCCCCAGGCTTTCCGCCAGGCGCGAGGCACACACCATGCCGATCGCGACCGCTTCGCCGTGCAAATACGTCCCGTAGCCGCTCACCGTTTCAATGGCGTGGCAAAACGTGTGCCCGTAATTCAAGACGGCTCGCAGGCCGGTCAATTCGCGCTCGTCGCGCTCGACGACATCGGCCTTCAGGCGGCACGAGCGGGCGATCACGTGCTCCAGGGCCGCCGGGTCGCGAGCGAGCAGCTCGGCCGTGTGCGATTCGAGCCAGGCAAAAAAATCGGCGTCCAGAATCACGCCGTATTTCACGACCTCGGCCAGCCCGGAGCGATACTCGCGCTCGGGCAGCGTCGTCAGCGTATCCAGATCAATCAGCACGCCGGCCGGCTGCCAGAACGCGCCGACGATGTTCTTCGCCGCGGGCAGGTTCACGCCCACTTTGCCGCCGACGCTGCTATCGACATGGGCGAGCAGCGTCGTCGGAACTTGCACGAAGGCCAGGCCGCGGGCGAACGTGGCGGCGACAAATCCGGCTAGATCGCCGATCACGCCGCCACCGACCGCCACAATGACCGTCTTGCGGTCCGCCTTCAGCTTGACCAGCTCGCCGTACAGCCGCTCTCCCTCGGCCAGCGACTTGCTCGATTCACCGGCAGGCACTTCGACCAGGTCGCTCTTGATGCCGCTGGCGGCGAGCGACCGGCTGACCAGTTCGGCATGCGGCTGGCGGACGCCCGAATCGGTGATGACGACCGCATGCCTGGCCGGCAGCCGATCGAGCACGAATTGGCCGGCGGCAGCGAGGGCACCGCGGCCGATTGCGATGTCGTAGCTCCGCTCGCCAGCGCTTTGGCCGGCCAGGGCGACGCGAATCGTGGTAGGCATCAATAGTCGCCTTTCGCTCCGCAAAAGTACGCCCTTTCGCGGAGCGAAAGGCGACAATCGGCGAGCTTCGGCCTGGCCAGACGGCACACGGAGTGTGCCTACAACTTAACCGCTAACTCGCTCGACGTCGGCCGGCGTCACGGTGATTTGGCGGCAGAAACCGGTGTGCGTGCGGATGTATGCCAGACCGGCGCAGGCGGCCGGATCGGCATGTAGTTTCGCTTCCAAGGCGGTCTTCTCGTTCGGCGAGAGGTCTTCATACTCCTCGGGCCAGACGGTTTCGGTTTCCATCACGAGTGCTTCGCGGTACGGATCGAACGTGTCAGCCACGGCCAAGATACTCCGAAATTGGACAGCACTCCGAAAAATGGACAGCGCCCGCCCGCGACAGGTTCGACGAAGCGGGCCAAAGCCGTAATATAGGTGGTTCGGCGCGGTGCGAAAGCCCGCATGAGGTTCAACCTGTAGCGGAAGTCGCCAGACTTCCGGGCATTGTCCCCTCCACCGGAACTCTGGCGAGTTCCGCTACCACTCCAGCTGCCACGCATGCCCGACCGCGGAAAACTGGCCGTTGTGGCAATGTTCGCCGTGGCCCTGGCGGCGGCAACGTTCGCCTGGTGGTGGAACTACAGCCGCGGGCAGCGGTGCCTGACTTTCTACGGTGCGGACGCGGCGCTATTGATTCGCACCGCGCCGAACGTGGAACTGCTCGAGCTTTCTCCGGACACGGACAAGCCCGAAGATCGTACGGTGGCTCGGCTGGTCGTCGGCGAGCGGACCTATCTCATCCACCGCGTCACCACCATTAGCCAAGCCCAGGGCCTGATCCACGCCCGTACTTCGCTCGTCGATGACGCAAGTTTTCGCTGGGACGCAGCGTCTGGCGACTGTGCGGGCGAGGTTCGCAACGCAATCCGTTTCACCGATGATGCCAACAACTCGCGATCGACCCTGGCTTTTGACTTTGGCTGCCAACGTATGTGGTACGCCGAGCGACAAAAGTCGGCGGCCCTGATTCCCAAGGTCGCGCAAGGCTGGCAGTCGTTCCTTACTCGACAGGTGGAGCGAATCAAAGGAACGCCAGTCAACAACAGCGCTGATTGATCGACACCGTTATGCGGCAAATATCTCGGCTACGGCGACGGTCCAGCCTGGAACCGCGAGCTCGGCGCTGGCGATATCGCCGACGCGAAAGACGGTCGGCTGCGTGGGAGCAGACGCGGTATAGGCATGGATCGTCTGGGCCTGCGGATCGACGTCCCACACGACCAGCGTACCCGCTTCAAAGTAATCGGCCCGTTTGGCAGCAATTTCGCGCTCGGCGGCGGGCGTGTAGTCTCCCTCGCTGCGGACCTCGACGGCAAATGTAGGAACACCCTCGATGAACCGCATCCTATTGGCTGGCAACGGGCCGTCGTAGTACGAAGCGTCCGGCGAAAACGAGAGCCGACCATTTTTCAGTGCGCGGCGCAGGGCATAGCCGGTGTTGTCGCCACGGGCGACCCCGACGCCCGTGCGTTTGGCGTAGGCTCGCAAGGCGACAAGAATCTCCGATGATACTGCCGACGGAAGGTCACCGGTTGGCATATAGCGCACGATCCTCCCATTGATCAATTCCGCCTTCCCCTCGACTCGATACAAGTCGTCAAAGGTGGCGCGCGGCACGCTCGGTACGATCGAATTGGTACTGACGGTTGCCATGCGATCCTCGCTTTCCCTATTCTTAAACTAGCTCCCTTGCCGAGTCGGGGCAAGCTCGAACGAGGCAGCGTCGCGAATCCGATCGCCAGGCTCAATAGCGCCGCCAACAGAATCATGATAACGAACGTCGATGTAACGCCTGCCGCGGCTGATCGGCAAGCCCGGGCTGCTCGCTGGGCGAGCAGGTTCGGCTGGTGGTTCTACGTCACGGTCATGGTCGTGGCGCCGTTCGCGTTGGTGCTGGCCGGCGTGGTGGGTGTGTTCGTGTGGTGGAAGCTGGCGGACTTGAAGGCGGCCCACGAGGTGAAGCTGGAAGTCGCCCGCATCCAGGCGCTCGGCGAGCCGGCGACGATTTACGACCTGTACGCCTGGCATCGCGTGCCGGACGGGACCAACGACACGACGGCTTTGTGGCTGAGCGCTCTGGCCACCGCCGACGCTATTCAGATCGGCAATACGAAATTTATGGACGTGCCGATTGTCGTCACCAGCAAACGGGACACGTTAGCTGCGGACCATCCCCAATCCACACTGGACCTGGCAGAGGACTTCCTCAAGGTCAACGACCGTGCGGTTCAGGCCGCGCTAGCCGCGGCGCGCGAGCAGGGCAAATGCCGGCTGCCGGTTGCGTTTGAGGCGGGTGTTGCGGCGCTTTGTTCCACTCAGCGAGCGCGTGGACTCGCCAGGATCATGTCGCTGCGCACGCATGTCGCCATCGAGCGCGACAATCCAGAGACCGCAGTTGAATCGGTCGAGGCGACGCTGGCGCTCGCGCGGGCCATCGACCACCAGCCGACCATTGTCGATCTCCTCGTGCGAATCGCCATCATCGGCGTCGCCTTGGGTGACGTTGAATCTCTCTTGAATCGATTGGAGCTGAGCGACGTTCAACTCGCTCGTCTTCAGGCCGGCGTGCAGGCACTCGAAATCCAAGACAGCCTTACCACCGCGCTCCTGGGCGAGCGAGGGATCGGCTATCACGAGTTTCATCAGTTTTCACCGGGTCCGCGCATTGCCACAGCCGCCCAGCCGATGGCTGGTGGGAAGTTGACGCGGCCGGCCGATTGCCGTTTCTATCTCGCATTGATGCAGGAGTA
>JAKEHX010000633.1 GCA_022614795.1 Planctomycetaceae bacterium
CATGCCGCCGCGGCCCAAGACTCGCATGACGTCGAAGTGTGCCAGCCGGCCCAAGTAGGCCGGATCGGATGGCGGCAGCAGAAAGCTCGTGCCGCTGTCTCCGGGCCGCGGCGGCAACGGAGGCGCGGCCGTGGACGTTAGGGAAGCAGCCTGGCCCGCTGCACGAATGGCCGACCAGTAAGCACTTTGCGCCGTGGGCTCCGACTCGTGCAGCCCCCGGGCGAGCTGCGATAGATTCGTCCCTTCCGTCGCCAGATCTTCCAGCTTTGCCTGGCAGGATTCGCACTGGTCGAGGTGAGCAGCGAGCGGCTCCAATTCTGCCGTGGGTGAGCCGCGGAGCAAGCTCCGCAGCTCGTCCGTTTTGGGACAGCCGGGACTCATGTTACGACTCCTCCTGCTGCCGCAGTGCGTCAACCTCTTCCTTCAATCGCGCGAGTACCCGGCTCTTGGCGACGTAAATCGCCCCGGGGGACATGCGAAGTTGCCTGGCGACGTCGGGCGCGCCAACACCTTCAACCGCCGTTAGCCAGAAAGCCTGCCACGTGCTGGCCTGAAATTCCTTCTGGATGCGGTCCATGGCCACAGCGGCCAGTCGCCGCTGATATTCCAGCTCCCAGACGTCGCTGCCATCGCTGACCTCGGGCTGTGAGTCGAGCAGGCGATTGGTGGTCGTATCGCCGGAGCCTTGCGGCCGGATCCGCCGCGCCGACAGAAAATTGAAGACCTTGTTCCGCGTGATCGTGAACAGCCAGCCGCGAAATGTCCCTTGATGGCGATCGTAATCGAGCCGGCCGATCGATGCGGAGACGGAGCGAAACACGTCCTGGACGATATCAGCCGCGTCGGCGTCTTGCAGGCCCCGCTGGCGGGCAAAGCCATAAACGACCGGGCCGTAGAGATGGACGAATTCCTGCCACGCGGCGTGATTGGCGCCGTCGCGGATTTGCACCAGCAAGCTGGCGCGCGTCAGCGGTGATTCGTCCACGGGCATGGTCGTACCTGAACGTGCCCTTGCCAGCGGTCAACCAGTTGACTGATGCCCGCACTGGCTGCGTTTGGTCGAATGATACGCTCATGCGGTCAGGGGGACGAGTGGCCGGCCCATACAATTCGATTGGCAGCCTATTTGGCATGGATCGACACTTTCCGTTGTCGGACGAATGAGCAAACATCGGATCGAACTGTCCTATTCACTGCCGAGCCCAGGTTTCGGCTGCCCGCTGAACCAGCGGACGACATAGAAGAACACGGGGGTCAGGAAGATGCCGAAAAGCGTCACGCCGATCATGCCCGCGAATACGGCAGTTCCCAGCGTTCGCCGCATCTCGGCGCCGGCCCCGCTGGCGATCACTAGCGGAAAGACACCCAGAATGAATGCGAAGGAGGTCATGATGATCGGCCGCAGGCGGACGCGGGCGGCTTCCACCGCCGCGTCGAAGATCGAGGCCCCGGCCAGCTGCCGGTCGCGGGCGAACTCGACGATCAGAATCGCGTTTTTCGCAGCCAGGCCGACCAGCACCACAAAGCAGACTTGCACGAAGATATTCACATCCATCCCCGCCAGCGCAATCCCGGCCAGGCCGCTGAGCAAAGTCATCGGCACGACCAGAATGACCGAGAGTGGCAGCGACCAGCTCTCATACAGGCCCGCCAGCACGAAGAAGACCAGGATCACACCGAGTGCGAATGCGCTGAAGGCATTCTGCGACAGGTCGCGGAGGTTATCCAGTCGGCTTTCCTGCTTCTGCAAGTAGCTGAGCTCGGTCCACTCGGTCGTCATTTCAGGCGGCAACTCCTTGGCCAGCTCTTCCATCGTCGCCAAGACGTCACCGGTGCTTGCGCCCGGCAGATACGCGCCGTTGACTGCCGCAGCGGGGAACATGTTGTACCGCGTGATTTGAATCGGACCGGCAGAATCCTGCACCTCGGCCACGGAGCCCAGAGGCACCATCTCGCCGTCCGAATTTCGCACTTTGAGTTGCCTGACGACGTCTTTGTCCGTGCGGAAGCGAGCGTCAGCCTGGACGTTCACTTGCCAGGTGCGGCCGAAGCGGTTGAAGTCGTTGACGTAATAGCTGCCGAGGTACGACTGCAGAGAGTCGAACACCTCGTTCAGTTCCACGCCCATCGTCTTGACCTTGGTCCGGTCGATATCCACATAGAGCTGCGGCGTGCGCGCTCGGAAACCATTAAATAGGCCGACCAGCCCCGGCCGCTGACTCCCCTTAGCCGCAAGGTTGTCCGCTTCCGCCTGAAGAGCATTGAAGTCGACGTCGCCGGTCGCCTGGACCATGAGCTTGAATCCGCCGGCGTTGCCTACGCCCCGTACCGCCGGCGCCCCGAACACGAGGATGCGGGCCTCAGGGATTTCCCGCTGAAAGCGCTCGCGAAGCTCTTGGGCGATCGCTTCGCCGCTCAAATCACTGTGTCGCCGCTCATGAAAGGGATCAAACACAACGAACATCGTGCCGTAGTTGGAGGCGAACGCGCTGAGAAGCACCGACTGCCCGGCATAGGTCGCCGTATGAGCCACACCGGGTGTCTGGCGAGCGATCTGGCCCGCCCGCTCGGTCACTTCAACCGTGCGCTCGAGCGACGCCGCGTCGGGAAGCTGCATGTTGACCAGCAGATATCCCTTGTCCTGGACCGGCACAAAGCCGCTGGGCACGCGGGTGAACCCAAACCCTGTAATGCCGATCAGACCGACATAGATCAAGAGAGCGATAGCACTATAACGCAGCGTCCATCCCACCCCTTTGCCATACGCACTCGTCGCCCACTCGAAGACCCAATTGAAGCCCCCGAAGAGCTTTCCCAGGGCCCAGTTGACGGGGCGAATGGTGAACCAGCCGAGCAAGCCGCCGGCCACAGCGCCCGGCAGAAAGAGGACGAAGTAGATGCCCCAATTAAGCGCAGTGGTCTGTAGGCTGCGGACTGCCTCGCCATGTTCCTCACCCGCTGGCAGGCCCAGCCTTGCACCCACAGTCGCTGCGAGCAGCCAAACGCTCACCAGCCCTCCGAGCAACGCAAAGCTCCACCAAGGGAGCGCTTCCTTGCCCTGATGGCCGTGCTCACCCGGCTTGCGGCGGCCAAAGATCCACGCGGCTCGGGCCGGCGTCATCGTCATGGCATTGATCGCCGAGATGATCATCGCGACCGAGATCGTCAGGGCAAACTGCCGGAAAAACTGCCCCGTGATTCCGCCCAGAAACGCGCTGGGGAGCAGCACCGAGCTGAGCACCAGCGTGATTGCCAGAATCGGCCCGGTGATTTCCTTCATCGCGCCGATCGTAGCCTCGCGCACGCTCAGCCCCTTCTCCAGCCAACGCTCGATGTTCTCCAGCACCACGATGGCATCGTCCACGACGATGCCGATGGCCAATACCAGGCCGAACAGCGTCAGGTTGTTCAGGCTGAAGCCGAGCAGGCTCATGACGGCCAGCGTACCGACCAGCGACACGGCCACGTCAATCACCGGCAGCAGAAGCGACCTCCAATCCTGCAGGAACAGCAATACGACAATGGCGACAAGAATCACGGCGTCGCGAAGCGTGACGAGCACCTCGTGTACCGACTCGCGAATGAACGGC